>CAJPFZ010000240.1 GCA_905339355.1 Burkholderiaceae bacterium | reverse complement strand
GCGCCGGTGATCCAGCCCACCGCGTCGCGCAGCGAGGCCCAGCGGTGCGGTACGTAACCGGGCTTGCCGTCGACCAGGAAGCGGCGGAACACCTCGTGCGTGTCGTGGCAGATGCCGCTGTCGACGAGATGCCGTGCGAAGTGCGTGCGCGAGATCAGCTCGGGGTTGCCGACGTACTGCAGCGCGCCTTCGTAGGCGTCCCGGATGCCCACCGCGGCGAGTCCACCCGCCATCTCCATCGCCCTCTCGCGCCGGCCGCCGCGTGTGGCGGCGAGCCCCGCCACGAGCGCCGCGTCGTCGGCGTCGAAGCCGAGGCCCACGATGTGCACCGTGGTACCGGCGAAGGTGACCGAGATCTCGGTGCCGGTGAGGTAGGGCAGGGCGAGGCCGAACGCCGCGTCCATCGCCCGCCGCTGGCCGCCGACTTCGTCGTGATCAGTCAGGGCCCACAGTTCGACGCCGTTGGCCTTGGCGCGCGCGGCGAGTGCTTCCGGTTCCAGCGTGCCGTCGGACACGCAGGAATGGCAATGCAGGTCGGCGTTGATGCGGGCGAGAGACGGGGGCACGCGAAGATTGTAGGCAGCGGGGAAACGGTTACCCGGCGAAATGGGTTCGGCGCCTGCCGCGCGGCCAGCGCGCGGGGGCGCCTCGCCAGTGCGATCCGTCACGATTGACGTGCCCAGCCCGCGTTTATCTTGCCGCCCCGCGGCCGATAAGGCGATCAGTGGGTGCATTCGCGCCCGTGGCACAGCACGGTCCCTGTCTGGAGGTTGTCGTGACGAGGAAACACGAGCGATGGCGGTGCGCGCTGCGCCGCGTCTGCGGGGTGGTCATGGCGGCCGGCACCGTTGCCACGCACGCCGCACCGGAGCCTGTGAACCTCGCGTCGGCTGATCTGCAAACCCTGCTCGATGTCGAGATTTCGGGCGCGTCGAAGTTCACGCTGCGGTTGAGCGAATCTGCTTCGTCGGCCACCGTGATCACGTCCGAGCAGATGCGCGCGCTTGGCTATCGCACGTTGGCCGACGCGCTGCGTTCGGTCCGCGGCGTCGTCGTGTCGTCCGACCGCACCTACAGCTACCTCGGCGTGCGCGGCTTCTCGGCGCCTGGGGACTACAACACCCGCATTCTGCTGCTGATCGACGGCAATCGCGTCAACGACACGGTCTACGACCAGGCCTTTCTCGGCAGCGAGTTTCCGCTCGATCTCGACCTCGTCGATCGGGTGGAATTCATCCCCGGCCAAGGGTCGGCGGTGCACGGTGCGAATGCGCTGTTCGGCGTGGTCAACGTGGTCACGCGGCGGCCCGATACCGTCGGCACGCAACAGGCGGCGGTCACGCTGGGCAGCGCTGGGCTGCGGCATTTCCGCGTGACCGGTAGCCGGCTGCTCGGACGCACGAGCGTCCTGTTGTCTGCCACGACATCGCGCGTGAGCGGCCGAGATGTGTATTACTCCGGCTTCGATGCGCCGGAGACGAACCAAGGCATCAGCCGACGAACCGACCATGAGCGCAACGACCAGCTGTTCGCCAAGCTGTCCTCCGGCACGCTCTCGGCCACGCTGATCCACGCCGACAGCATCCGCGGCCTGTCGGCCTATCCCGACACGGTCTTCAACGATCCGCGCTCGCTCTCCCGCGACAAGCAGACGCTGGCCGACGTGGCACTGCAGCAGCGCCTTGACTCGCTCAGCGACTGGAAGCTGCGCCTGTATGCCGGCACCTATTCTTATCGCGCCGACTACATCGTCGACTACCCGCCGCTGACGCTGAACCGCGACGGCGCGCAGTCCCGCTGGTGGGGCGTGGAGACGAGCGTGTTCACCCAGCGAATCGATGCGCATCGAATCGTGGTCGGCGCTGACCTGCAGAGTTCACCGACGCGCGACCAGAGCAACGTCGACGTGTGGCCGGAAGAGGCGACCTACCTCGATGACCACCGCAGCAGCAGCCGCGTGTCGCTGTACGCCGAGGACCAGTGGACGGTGTCGCCGACGATCTCGCTGACGGCCGGCGCGCGGATCGACCGCACCAGCGGCATGTCGACGCAGCTCAATCCGCGCCTCGGCGCAATGTGGCGCCCCGTGACCGCGTGGCTTCTCAAACTCATCCACGGTACCGCCTACCGGCCGCCGAACGCCTTCGAGACCTGGTACGCGTTGTCCGACGAGGATGTCTACCGGGCCAATCCGGCGCTGGGCAAGGAACGCGTGCGTGGCACCGAGATCGTGGTCGAACACCGGCCCGATGTGTCCACGCGCTGGACGCTGTCGGCCTATGCCAATCACAGCAGCAAGCTCATCGTGCAAACGTTCGACGAGGACGGGCTGCTGTCCTACCAGAACCTCGGCGTGCTGCGCGCGCGCGGCATCGAGATCGAGTTTGAGCGTGTGTGGCCCAACGGCGCGCAACTGCGTGCCAACTACAGCCGGCAGCAGGTCGACGACCGGAACGGAGGCGGATTCGAAGCCGCTGCGCCGGACCACCTCGGCAAGCTGATCGCGGTGCTGCCCATGCACCCCGGCTGGACCCTCGGCGCCGAAACGGTGCTGGTCGGCAGGCGCGGCAGCGTGGCCGGCTATGGCGTGTCCAACCTGACGCTGTCACGTTCGCTGCCGCGCGAGCGCGGGCGGTTCTCGCTCGGCGTGCAGGACGTGTTCGACCGCAACGCGGGCGACCCCGGCATCGATTCGGTGCTGCAGCCGATGGCGCCGCACGACGGGCGCACCCTGCGCCTCAAGCTCGAACTGGAGTTCTAGCGGTGGAACCGCATGACGGGCGCATCTGCGCCGCAGGCTCGAACTCAGGCGCGGAGTTCTAGCCCATGAGGCCGATGCAGCTGGTTTCGCGCCTGACGGCCGGTGCCGGCTTGTGCGCGCTGCTGCTGTGGCCCTGTGTCGCCCGCACCGCGGACGAGGCGCAGTTGAAGGCGGCGATCGTCTACAACATTCTGTTGTTCGTCGAGTGGCCACCGGGCCTGCTCGCCTCCCAGGGGGACAAGCTCGTCCTGTGCGTTTCGGCGGGAAGTGCCGTGAACAGCGCCTTCCGGGCGCTGGACGGGAGGGAACTGCGCGGCGCTCGCGTCGAGATTCATCGTCTGACGGGAGAGGGCGCCGCACCGGTCTGCCAAGCTGTGTTTGTGGAAGCGGCCGACGCAGGCCGGCTGGCCGCAGCCGTGAGGAGCCAGCAGGCCGCCGGCGCGCTGCTGCTCAGCGACGATCCCGCCTCGTCCGCCGACACCACCGCCATCGTGCTGCATCGCGTGGGCACTCGGATCGCCTTCGACGTCAACTTGCGGCCCGTGCGCCAGGCCGGCGTGAGCCTGAGCTCGAAGTTGCTGCGCCTCGCGCGGACGGTGAGCGGATGAAGGAACGGCGCCAGGATCCGTTCCGCGTGCAACAGGAGCCGCGGCTGGGTAACCGCCTCATGCGCGCGCTCGTCGTCAGCTCGGGCGCTGCGCTGCTGATTGCGGGGCTGATCTTCGACGGCTTCGTCTACCTGTCGCTGCGAGGCGCCATGGTCGAGGACCTCACCATGCAGGCTCGCATCGCGGCGGACAACACCTCCGCCGCTGTCTTGTTCGACGACCCTCTCGCAGCGGCCCAGACGCTCGATGCGCTGCGGGCGTCGCGGGCCATCCTCCATGCGGATCTGCACGATGCGAATGGGCGTGTGATCGCGCGCTACGGGACGCCAGAGGAGCATGCGCCGCTCGACGCCGCCGCACCCATTTCGAACGAGAGCGGCCACACGGTCGCCGGCGACCGGATCTACGTGACCCAGTTGGTGCAGGAGGCCGGCCGCACGGTGGGCTCCCTGCACATCGTCGCCACGCTCGGTCCGCTCTACCGGCGGGTCGCGATACACGTGGCGATGACCGTGTTCGCGACCGGCGTGGCATTCGCGTTCGCTTTCGTGCTCGCCATCCGCATCCGGCGCGATATCGACGCGACCGAGGCCCGGCTCGACTATCTCGCCTACTACGATGCGGTGACCGGCTTGCTGAACCGGCGCGCGGCGAACCAACAGATCCAGCGCCTGATCGATACCATGGGACACCACGAGGGCTTCGCGCTGGTGTTGGTGGACCTCGACGATTTCAAGACGGTCAACGACACGCTCGGCCATGCGTGCGGCGACGAGTTGCTGCGCAAATTCGCAGCGCGCCTGAAGCATCACATGCGGCCGGCCGACGTGGCGTTTCGCCTTGGCGGAGACGAGTTCCTGATCCTCGCGCCGCGGCTCAGCGGGCACGGCCCGCTCCAGGCGCTCGGGCAGGCGGCTCAGCAAGCGCTGGAGGCGCCGATCGCGGTGGCGGGGCACGAGATCCGCGTGCGCGCCAGCATGGGCATCGCCCAGTTCCCGCGCGACGCCGTCGACGCCGCGAGCCTCGTGCGCGCGGCCGACATTGCGATGTACGACGCCAAGAGCCAGGGCAAGAACACCTTTACGGTCTTCCACCCCGACATGGAGCGCGACGCGCGCCAGCGCATGCGGCTCGACGCCGACCTGCGCCTTGCGCTCGAGCGAGACGAGCTGCACCTGGTGTACCAGCCCATCATCGACCTGAAGCAGCGGCGCATGGTCGGCGTGGAGGCCTTGCTGCGCTGGAGGCATCCGGAACTCGGCCTCGTGATGCCCGGCGAGTTCATTGCGTTGGCCGAACGCAGCGGCATCATCGTCGACATCGGCCAATGGGTGCTGCACACCGCCTGCCGGCAAGTCAAGGCATGGGCCGATTCAGGCCATCCGGGCTTCTATGTGGCGGTCAACGTCTCGGCGCGGCAGATTCGCCGCGGGCTGCGCGGCCAGATCGACTCGGCGCTCGCTTCGAGCGGCGCCGACCCGCGCTCGTTGGAGATCGAGATCACCGAGCATTCGATGGTCGAGGACATTCAGTCCAACGTCGCCCAGCTGGCTTTGCTGAGCGCCTTGGGCGTCGGCGTGGCCGTCGACGACTTCGGCACCGGGCTGTCGTCGCTCGCCTATTTGAAGCGGCTGCCGATCAACAAGCTGAAGATCGATCGCACCTTCGTCAAGGACGTGCCGAGCGAAGGCGACGACGGCGCGATCGCGCTGGCCATCGTCTCGATGTCGCGCAGCCTCGGGCTCACGGTCGTCGCCGAGGGCGTGGAAACCGAGGCCCAGCAGGACTTCTTCTCGCGCCACGGCTGCGACTGCGCACAAGGCTTCCTCTACAGCCGGCCCGTCGAGCCGGAAGCGATCGCTGAGCTGCTGCAGCGCCACGCCGCCCCGGGCCCGGTGTGGCCGCAGCCGCGGCAGGTCGCGCGCGTGCCGGCGAGTTCGCTCGAGAGTTCGTGACGCGGGTCGGGCCTCAGCCCGCGGCCTCGATCACCATCTGCACCCGCTGGCGGCCGTTGTATTCGTCCAGGCTGAGCCGGTAGGCGAGGGTCACCTTCTCGGGCACGGGCTCGCTGCGGCCGAACCAGATCGCGTCGCGCAGCGTGCCCTGGTGCTTGACGGTCAGCTTCAGGTGCCGCTCGCCGACGAGGCGTTGCGAGACCACCTCCACCAGGTCGCTGAACAGGGGCGGCTCGAAGGCCTGGCCCCACACCTGCGCGTCCAGCGACATCACGGTCTCCGGGTTGAAGTACTCGATCGCGAGCGGCCCGTCGCTCATCAGCTTGCGCGCGAGCGTCGCCGCGTCCAGCCACTCGTGGGCGACCCGCTGGAAGGCCGCGTCGAAGGTGTCGAAGTCTTCTTCCGCGAGCGTGCAGCCGGCCGCCATCGCGTGCCCGCCGAACTTCTTGAGCACGCCCGGGTGGCGCTTGCTCACGAGGTCGAGCGCGTCGCGCAGGTGAAAGCCCGGGATCGAGCGGCCCGACCCCTTGAGCAGGCCGTCCTGCCCCAGCGCGAAGACGAAGGTCGGGCGGTGCACGCGGTCCTTCAGGCGCGAGGCGACGATGCCGACCACCCCCTCGTGGAACTCGGGGTCGAAGATGGCCAGCGCCGGTGGCGGTTCACCCTCGGGCATCAGCATCTCGAGCGCCGCCTCGGCCTGCTCGCGCATGCCGGCCTCGACTTCGCGCCGCTCCCGGTTGATCGCGTCGAGCGTCTTCGCGAGTTCGCCGGCGCGCGCCACGTCGTCGGTCAGCAGGCATTCGATGCCGAGCGTCATGTCCGACAGCCGGCCCGCTGCGTTGATGCGCGGGCCGAGCGCAAAGCCGAAGTCGAAGCCACAGGCACGCCGCGCGTCGCGGCCGGCGGCGGCGAACAGCGCGGCCACGCCGGGCTGCATCTTGCCGGCGCGGATGCGCTTCAAGCCCTGCGCCACCAGGCGGCGGTTGTTGGCATCGAGCCTGACCACGTCGGCCACGGTGCCGAGTGCGACGAGGTCGAGCAGCGCATCGAGCCGCGGCTGGTTCTCGGGCGTGAAGAGGCCGCGCTCCCGCAGCTCGCTGCGCAAGGCGAGCAGCACGTAGAAGATGACGCCGACCCCCGCGAGGTTCTTGCTCTCGAAGCGGCAATCCGGCTGGTTCGGGTTGACGATGACGTCCGCCTGCGGCAGCGTCACCTGCTCGTCGAGCAGGGCGGGCAGGTGGTGGTCGGTGACGAGCACCGCGAGCCCGTGCGCGCGGGCGTGCGCCACGCCGGCCAGGCTCGCGATGCCGTTGTCCACCGTCAGCAGCAGGTCGGGCTTCTTCTGCAGCGCGAGATCGACGATCGCGGGCGTGAGGCCATAGCCGTGCACGGCGCGGTCGGGCACCACGTAGCACAAGGTTTCGGCAGGTGCACCGAGCAGCGCCAGGCCGCGGATGGCGACGGCGCAGGCGGTGGCGCCGTCGCAGTCGTAGTCGGCCACGACGCAGATGCGCTTGCGCGCGGCCAGCGTGTCCGCCAGCAGGCGCGCGGCGCAGTCGGCGCCGTGCAGTGCGCCGGGCGGCAGCAGGCGCGCGAGAGCGTCGTCGAGTTCGTCGAAGCTGCGCACGCCGCGCGCGGCATACAGGCGCGCGAGCAGCGGATGCACGCCCGCCTGCTCCAGCGCCCAGGAGATCCGCGGCGGCACGTCGCGCAGCGTGATGGTGGGTGTATTCACAAAGCTTCCAGGATGGTGTGGGGCGCCACGCTGCGCCAGCCGCCGGCCAGGCGCTGCCAGGCCGATCGCGGGCGGCGTTCGAAGCGCTGAGCGCGCCGTTCGCCGCACAGTGTCAGCGCGAGTTCGCCGGTGCCCGGCGATGCGGCGAGCAGCTCGGCGATCGGTCCGGCATCGAGTGTGCGCCAGGCCTCGGCCCAGCCGACCCAGTCTTCGGCCAGCAGCGGTGCGCGCAGGGACGTGTCGACGTGCAGGCCGGCATGAGGCGTCACCGGCTGTGCGCGCCCGCACCCGCTGAGCCAGAACGAGTTCAGGGGCAGCTCGCCGCGCGCTTCGCGCTCGTCGTTCAGCGCATGCGTGTACAGCAGCATCTGCACCTCGTTCTGCAGGCGCCGCACCAGCCGCGCCTGCGGGTGCGAGGCGAGCCACAGGTCGACGTTGCGTCCGATGACACGGTCGATCGACGCGCAAGGCAGCCCGTGCAGCGACTCGTGGGCCGCGTACCAGCGCGTGCTCGCGCCGTAGGTGAGCGTCCAGCCCTCGCTCTCAAAGAGGAAGCGGATCGCGTCGAGAAAGCGCCGCGAATCTTCTTCCGACAGCTTGAGTTCGCCCGGGTCGGCCAGCGAGATGTGCTCGCGCCCGACGTGCCAGTGCACTGGCGTCAGCAGGCCCCAGGCCTGCTCGCCGGTGGCGATGCCGTCGAGCGCGGCGGCGTGCGCGGCGAAAGGCAGTGCACCGTCGCTGCCGTGCCAGCCCCATGCATCGGCGAGCGCGCGTTCGTGCGGCGGGGTCAGGCTGTATTCGTCGCTGCCGACAATTTCGCCGGGACTTGCCTCGGCGAGCAGCCGGGCGAGGTTGGGCAGCGAGAGGTCGCGTAGGGTGTGCGTGCTGGCCTCCGACAGGGCCGAGGCGAAGGGGATCAGCAGGTGCATGGCGGCGATTATCGGGGCCGCTCCGGCGGGGTGCCACAATCGGCCGGCACAGGAGTGCCGCCTTGGTCGACCACGACACCCTCGACGTTCATTCACCGCAGATGCGCCGGGCCCGCAAGGAGTTGCTGTCGCTCGCGCTGATGGACAGCCGCAACCACAGCCTGCGCTGGGTGTCGGCCTTCGAGGAGGCGCGCTGCCTGAACGTGCCGATGCAGGCCGACCTGAACCCGCCGCTGTGGGTGCTGGGCCATCTCGGCTGGTTCCAGGAGCGCTGGATCGCGCGCAACGTGCAGCGCCAGCGCGGCCGGCGTTGCGACCCCAGCATGCCGCGCCTCGCGTCGGTGCTGCCCTCGGCCGACCGCTGGTACGACCCGGCGCAGGCGCCGCATGCGGCGCGCTGGCAGCTCGAGCTGCCCGACCTCGAGTCGACCAAACATTTCCTCGCCGAGACGATGGAGACGACGCTCGACCTGCTCGACTCGGCAGAAGAGAGCGACGACGGCCTGTACTTCTTCCGCCTTGCGCTGTTCCATGAAGACCTGTGGGGCGAGACCTGGGCCGAGATGGCGCAGACGCTCGGCATGGCGCCGGGCGATGCCCGCGCATTGCTGGGCGAGGTTGTCTCTTCGGCGCCGCGCGAGCCGCTGTTCTTTCCGGCGACACGCTGGCCGCTGGGCTCGCCGGCCGACGGCTTCGCCTTCGACAACGAGCGAGCGCAGCACGAGGTCGATCTGCCGGAGTTCGAGATCGACGCGCAGCCGGTCACTTGGGCGCAATACAGCGAGTTCGTCGAAGACGGCGGCTACGACGAGCCGGCATGGTGGTCGGCCGAGGGGCAGGCGTGGCTGCAGGCGTCGGGCCGGCGCGTGCCGCGCCACGTCGACCAGATGCGCCAGGGCGTGCTGCAGCACCGCTTCGGCCGTCTCACCCGCGTGCCGTTGTCGCAGCCGGTCGTGCACGTCAGCTGGCACGAGGCCGAGGCCTGGTGCCGCTGGGCCGGCCGGCGGTTGCCGGCCGAGGTCGAGTGGGAGGCGGCGGCGCAGTCGTATTCGCGCGGTTTCGCGTGGGGCGCGGTGTGGGAGTGGACGGCGGGCAGCCTGCGGCCCTATCCCGGCTTCAGCGCCGACCCGTGGAGCGAGTATTCGCAGCCCTTCTTCGGCGTCACCAAGGTGCTGCGCGGCGCCTCGTTCGCGACACGGCGGCGCATGCGCCAGACCAAGTTCAGGCGCTTCGCCACGCCGCAGCGCGACGACATGTTCTGCGGCTTCAGGAGCTGTGCGGTCTGACATGCAGAGATCGATCCGGCATCACCATGCCAACGCGGTCATCTCGGCGGCGGCTGAATGAACCCCTTCCTCGAAAGCATCGTCAGCGCTGCGCAGCTCGTCGCCGGCGGCGACCCGCAGCTGCTGCGCATCGTGGGGCTGTCGCTCACGGTCAGTGCCTCGGCCTGCGTGATCGCCACCGCGTTCGGGCTGCTCGCCGGCGCGGCGCTCGCCGTGTGGCGCTTCCCCGGCCGCGGCGCGGTGCTGGTGCTGCTGAACACGCTCCTGGCGCTGCCCTCGGTGGTCGTCGGGCTGGTGGTGTACCTGCTGCTGTCGCGGGCGGGGCCGCTGGGCTCGCTGGGCATTCTCTTCACGCCCACGGCGATGGTCATCGCGCAGTCCATCCTCGTCACCCCGATCGTCGCGGCGCTGACGCGCCAGGTGATCGAAGACGCGATGCGAGACCACGGCGAGCAGCTGCGATCGCTGGGTGCCGGGCGCCTGCAGTGCGCCCTCATCGTCGCCTGGGACGAGCGGCTCGCGCTGCTGACGCTCGCGCTGGTGGCGTTCGGCCGCGCCATCTCGGAGGTCGGCGCGGTGATGATGGTCGGCGGCAACATCGCCGGCGTGACGCGCGTGATGACGACCGCGATCGCGCTGGAGACCAGCAAGGGCGATCTGCCGCTCGCGCTCGCACTGGGCATCGTGCTGCTCGGTGTGGTGCTGCTGCTCAACGTGCTGATCGGCGTACTGCGGCAATGGCGGCTCGCCGAGGACCAGCGCGGCGGGGTGCTGACATGACCCGCACGCTGATCGGAATGACCGCCGCCGGCGTGCGCTTCGGCGCCAAGCGGGCGCTGAGCGGCGTCGACCTGCGGCTCGTGCATGGCGAACGCGTGGCCGTCGTGGGCGCCAACGGCTCGGGCAAGAGCACGCTGCTGCGCGCATTGCACGGCCTGGTGCCGCTGAGCGAAGGGCAGCGGCAGCTGCCTGCACCGGCGCCGCGCATCGCGATGGTATTCCAGCGGCCGTTCATGCTGCGCCTGTCGGTGCGCGCCAACGTCGAGCTGGGCCTGATGCTGCAGCGCGTGCCGCGTGCGCAGCGCCGCGAGCGGGCGATGCACGCACTCGAGCGCGTGGGCCTCGCCGGCGAGGCCAGCCGCATTGCGAGTGTGCTGTCGGCCGGCCAGCAGCAGCGCGCGGCGCTGGCGAGGGCCTGGGCGATGCAGCCCGACGTGCTGCTGCTGGACGAACCGACCGCGAGCCTCGACCCTACCGCCAAGCGCGAGGTCGAGACCTTGATCGACGAGTTCGCCGGGCAAGGGATCACCGTGGTGATGAGCTCGCACAACCTGGGCCAGGTCAAGCGCCTGGCCGACCGCGTGCTTTACCTTGAGCACGGCCGCCTGCTGGCAGACGTGCCGACAGCGCAGTTCTTCGACGGCCCCTTGCCGAAAGAAGCCAGTCTGTTTCTCAGAGGAGAGTTGCCATGGGGATGATCCGCGTTCTTCAATCCACGGCAAGCGTGCTCGCGATGGTCCTCGGCGTGGCGCCGCCCGCGGGCGCGCAGGAGCGCAGCATCGTCGTCGCCTCGACCACCTCGACCGAGCAATCCGGCCTGTTCGGCCACTTGCTGCCGGTGTTCACCCGGGCCAGCGGGATCGTGGTCAAGGTGGTGGCGGTCGGCACCGGCCAGGCGCTCGACATGGGCCGCCGTGGCGACGCCGATGTCGTCTTCGTTCACGACCAGGTGGCCGAGCAGAAGTTCGTCGACGAGGGCCACGGGCTGCGGCGGCTGCCGGTCATGTACAACGACTTCGTGCTGGTCGGCCCGCGCAGCGACCCCGCCGGCGCGAAGGGGCGCGACATCGCCTCGGCGCTTCGAAAGGTGGCGGCCAGCGGGGCCGGCTTCATCTCGCGCGGCGACAAGAGCGGCACGCATGCGGCGGAGCTGCGCTACTGGGCGAACTCCGGCGCTGCGCCACCCGGCATGCCGGGCTACAAGGAATGCGGCTGCGGCATGGGCCAGGCGCTGAACATCGCTTCGTCGAGCGACGCCTATGCGCTCACTGACCGCGGCACCTGGCTCAGTTTCAAGAACCGGGGCGGGCTCGCCGTGCTGGTCGAAGGCGACAGCAGTCTGTTCAACCAGTACGGCGTCATCGTCGTGAACCCGGCGCGGCATCCGCACGTGAAGAAGGAACTCGCGCAGGCGTTTACCGACTGGCTGGTGTCCGACGAAGGGCAGCGCGCGATCGCGAGCTACCGCGTAGGCGGCGAGCAGCTCTTCTTTCCCAACGCCGGCTCCGGGCGCTGAACCGCAGCGCAAGACAGCGCAAGAGGGCCACTCGGCGGGTCCGGCCGGCAAGACGGCCGCAATGGTGGCAAGATGCCCTGAGCAGCTGCGCCGGCCTGTGCAGCTCGAGGAGACGACACGATGGACAGCCTGGATCTGCAGGTGCTTTCGCAAGCACGCGAGTGGTTCGCCGCCGGCCACAAGGTGTGGCTGGTGACGGTGATCGAGACCTGGGGCTCCGCGCCGCGCCCACCCGGCGCGTTGCTGTGCCTGCGCGACGACGGCCTGGTGGTCGGGTCGGTCTCCGGCGGCTGCGTCGAAGACGATCTGATCGAGCGGGTGCGCCATGGCGAACGCGTCGGCGCCGCATCGATGATCCGCTACGGCGTCAGCAAGGAAGAGGCGGCGCGCTTCGGCCTGCCCTGCGGCGGCAACCTGCGCTTGGTGCAGGAGCCGCTGCGTGAGCTGGGCTGGGTCGACGAGCTGCTCGCACGCACGGCGCGGCATGAGCTGGTGGCGAGGCGGCTCGATCTCGAGACGCAGGCCGTGAGCATCGAGTCGGCCCACCGCGGCGAGGCCTTCCAGTTCGACGGCCGCACGCTGCGCGCGGTGTTCGGCCCGCGCTGGCGCATGCTGATCGTCGGTGCCGGCCAGCTCTCGCGGGTGCTCGCGCAAATGGCGCTGCCCCTGGACTTCGAGGTGACGGTCTGCGACCCGCGCGAGGAATACCACCTCACCTGGGACGTGCCGGGCACGCACTTCTCGAAGGCCATGCCCGACGACGTGGCGACTGCCATGCAGCTCGACCCGCACAGCGCCGTTGTCGCTGTCACGCACGATCCCAAGCTCGACGACCTGGTGCTGCTGGAGGCGCTGAAGTCGCCGGCGTTCTACGTGGGCGCGCTCGGCTCGCGCGGCAACACCACCAAGCGCAAGGAGCGGCTGGCGATGTTCGACCTCTCGCCGGGC
>CAJPFZ010000239.1 GCA_905339355.1 Burkholderiaceae bacterium | reverse complement strand
CGCGGCGAGGCTGCGCGCGACCCTGGCATCCGGTTCGAGCAAGCGGTCGTACTCGACCATGGCGATGAACTGGCCAAGGCGCTCGTTCAGCTGGTGCAGCAAAAAGCGGTTGAATTCGATGCTGGTATCCAGCAGCCGGGTGAACGTCGCCTTGGGCATGTAGGCCACTAGGCTATTGCGCAGTGCAACAACGTCGTATCGGCGCGGCTCGTCCTTGAGCAGCGAACCCTCGCCGAACCAGCCGCCAGTGGGCAGGCCGGTGAAGGTCGTGGGCTTGCCGTCGGCCGAGAGGTTGGTCATCTTCACCAGTCCGTCGATGACCCCGACCCAGTGTTCGACCGGCTCGCCTTTCCTGCAGACGAACCCGCCTGCGGGAATCTGGCGGGTGAGCGTCTCGCCTTCCACCCGCCGCAGTTGTTCGGGGGTGAGCGATCGCGACCAGAGACTGGCGCGCAGCATGTCGCCTAGGGTGAGCATCAGTGCAGTTTACCGGATTGTCTGTAGGATGACAGCGTGCGGATTGGGGCTCCAGTAACCTGAGCGGCCCTATTCCGGCAAGCCGGCCGCGACGTATGGTTTGACTCGGCAGAGCGTCCGATGGAGAATCATCGGCCGCAGTAACGAAAAAAAGACGGCGCCGGTCAGTCTAATGGTTCAGGCGCCAGCGCAAGCAACAGGAGGAGTCCATGTCGGACAACGTTCGACTGCCGTCGCTCAGCACGTTTCCCCGGCTCTTGATGCACCATGCCAAGGTGCGCCCGAACCATCCGGCCACGCGCGAGAAGTATCTGGGCATCTGGCAGACCTGGAACTGGTCGCAGGTGGCCGAAGAAGTGCGCGCCATGGCCTGCGGCCTGGCCGAGCTCGGCTTTAAGCGCGGCGACAACCTGGCCATCATCGGCGACAACCGCCCGCGCCTGTACTGGGCGATGTATGCCGCGCAGTGCCTGGGCGGCGTGCCGGTGCCGATGTACCAGGATGCAGTGGCGGCCGAGATGATCTTCGTGCTGCAGGATGCCGGGATCAAGTTCGCCATCGTCGAAGACCAGGAACAGGTCGACAAGCTCCTCGAAAACAAGGCGCACTGCCCCGAGCTTGCCCACATCCTCTACGATGACCCGCGCGGCCTGCGCCACTACAACCAGCCCTTCCTGCACGGTCTCGACGAGGTGCAGGAGATGGGTCGCATCCACAACCGCAACCATCCGGATTTCCTCGACACCGAAATCGGCAAGGGCCGTCAGGACGACGTCTCGGTGATGCTGTACACCTCCGGCACCACCGGCAAGCCGAAGGGCGTCTGCATGACACAGGACGCCTTCATCGAAGCGGCCCGCATCGGCTGCGAGTTCGACAAGCTCGGGCCCGACGACAACATCCTTTCCTACCTGCCGATGGCGTGGGTCGGCGACCACCTGTTCTCCTTCGCCCAGGCCTCCTGGGGCGGCTTCACCATCAACTGCCCGGAGTCGGGCGACACAGTGATGACCGACCTGCGCGAGATCGGCCCGAGTTATTACTTTGCGCCGCCCCGGGTGTTCGAAAACCTCCTCACCACCGTGATGATCCGCATGGAGGACGCCAGCGCCCTCAAGCGCAGGATGTTCCGCTACTTCATGGACGTTGCGCGCCGCTGCGGTGCCGAGATTCTCGACGGCAAGCCGGTGGGAACGGGCGACCGGCTGCTCTATGCAATCGGCAACCTGTTCGTCTACGGTCCGCTGAAGAACGTGCTCGGCATGAGCCGCATCCGCGTCGCCTACACCGCGGGCGCCGCCATCGGGCCGGACCTGTTCCGCTTCTATCGTTCCATCGGTGTGAACCTGAAGCAGCTCTACGGCTCGACCGAGACCTGCGCCGCCGTCTGCCTGCAGCCGGACGGCCAGATCAAGCTGGACACGGTCGGACCGCCGGCGCCCGGTGTCGAGGTGAAGATCGCCGACAGCGGCGAAGTGCTGGTGCGGGGCAAGGTCATGCTGAAGGAGTACTACAAGCGTCCCGACGCCACGGCCGAGGTGATCGATGCCGAGGGCTATTTCCACACCGGCGATGCCGGCTTCTTCGACGAGGACGGCCATCTGAAAATCATCGACCGCGCCAAGGACGTCGGCAAGCTCGCCAACGGCGCCATGTTTGCGCCCAACTACATCGAGAACAAGCTGAAGTTCTTTCCGCACATCAAGGAGGCGGTCTGCTTCGGCCACGATCGCGACCAGGTCTGCGCCTTCATCAACATCGACATGGGCGCCGTCGGCAACTGGGCCGAGCGGCGCAACATCGCCTATTCTGGCTATACCGACCTGGCGCAAAAGGAAGAGGTGTACGGACTCATCCGCGACTGCGTCGAGCAGGCCAACGCCGAACTGGCGCACGACGCCATGCTGGCGGATTCGCAGGTGCATCGCTTCCTCGTCCTGCACAAGGAACTCGATCCGGACGACGACGAACTGACCCGCACTCGCAAGGTGCGACGTGGCTTCATCGCCGAGAAGTACGGCGTGCTGATCGACGCCCTGTATTCCGGCAAGGCCTCGCAGTTCATCGAGACCGAGGTGAAATTCGAGGACGGACGCAAGGGAAGGGTCAGCGCCGACCTGAGGATCGTGGAGGCGAAGACCTACCCGGCCCAGGCATCGAAGAAGGTAGCATAGGCAAACCGGGAACATCATGAGCGAAGGCAGGCAGATCGGCGAGGTGATCCTCGACCTGAAGAACATCTCGCTGCGATTCGGCGGCGTCAAGGCGCTGACGGACATTTCCTTCGACGTGCGCGAGCACGAGATCCGCGCCATCATCGGCCCCAATGGTGCCGGCAAGAGTTCCATGCTCAACGTCATCAACGGCGTTTACCGGCCGCAGGAAGGCGACATCATCTTCCGCGGCAAGCACCACCGCGACATGGATACCTACGAGGCGGCCAAAGCCGGCATCGCGCGCACCTTCCAGAACATCGCCCTGTTCAAGGGCATGACAGTACTCGACAACATCATGACCGGGCGCAACCTGAAGATGAAGTCGAACTTCCTGCTTGACGCCATCTACTGGGGGCCGGCCCAGCGCGAGGAAATCGAGCATCGCAAGAAGGTCGAGGAGATCATCGACTTTCTGGAGATCCAGCATATCCGCAAGACGCCGGTGGGACGGCTGCCCTACGGCCTGCAGAAGCGCGTCGAGTTGGGACGGGCGCTGGCGGCCGAGCCGTCGATTCTGCTGCTCGACGAGCCGATGGCCGGCATGAACGTCGAGGAAAAGCAGGACATGTGCCGCTTCATCCTCGATGTCAACGACCAGCTCGGCACCACCATCGTTCTCATCGAGCACGACATGGGCGTGGTGATGGACATTTCGGACCGCGTCGTGGTGCTCGACTACGGCAAGAAGATCGCCGACGGCACGCCCGACGAGGTGCGCGCCAACCAGGACGTCATTGACGCCTACCTCGGCGTCGCCCACTGAGGTTAACGCAGATGCAATTCTTCCTCGAAGTTCTCATCGGCGGCCTGCTCTCCGGCGTGATGTACGCTCTGGTCGCCCTTGGCTATGTGCTGATCTACAAGGCCTCCGGCGTGTTCAACTTTGCCCAGGGCGCCATGGTGTTCTTTGCCGCCTTGACCACCGCCGGCCTGGTCGACTCCGGCCTGTCGCTGTGGCTGGCGCTGCCGCTCACCATGGTGGCGATGGTGATGCTCGGCCTGCTGACGGAAAAGATCGTGCTGCGCCCCCTGGTGGCCCAGCACGAGATCACCCTGTTCATGGCCACCATCGGCCTGACCTTCTTCGTCGAGGGCCTGGCCCAGGCGATCTGGGGCGCCAACGTGCGCAGCCTGGAACTCGGCATCGAGGACGTGCCGCTCGAGTGGCTGCTGGAGAACGCCAACATGGCCATCTCGCAGTTCGACCTCATCGCATCCGGCATCGCCGCCGTGCTGGTGACGCTGCTGGCCATCTTCTTCTCCAAGACCAAGATCGGTCGGGCGCTGCGAGCGGTTGCCGACGACCACCAGGCGGCACTTTCGATCGGCATCCCGCTGCAGCACATCTGGGGCATCGTCTGGGCGGTTGCCGGTTTCGTCGCGCTGGTGGCCGGATTGCTGTGGGGGGCGCGCAACGGCGTGCAGTTCGCCCTGACCTTCGTCGCCCTCAAGGCGCTGCCGGTGCTGATCCTCGGCGGCTTCACCAGCGTACCCGGCGCCATTGTCGGCGGCCTGATCATAGGCGCCTCGGAAAAGCTGGCCGAGGTATACATCGGACCCCATGTGGGGGGCGGCATCGAGGGCTGGTTCCCCTACGTGCTGGCGCTGCTGTTCCTGCTGGTGCGCCCGGAAGGCCTCTTCGGCGAGAGAATTATTCGTCGCATCTGACGCGAGAAAACGGACATCTATGCTCTACAGAGAAGCCGGCCAGTTCAAGGCCACCTACGCCGAAGACAGTCAGATCTTCCCGATCCGCCAGGACAAGATCGGCATCGCGCTCATCCTCGCCGTTGCCTTCGTCGGCGCCCCCCTGCTCTCGGTGGCGGGCATGCTCTCCGACTACACTTTCACCGCCATCCTGACGCCCTTCCTGATCTTCTCGCTGGCGGCGCTCGGCCTAAACATCCTCACCGGCTATGCCGGGCAGCTGTCGCTCGGCACGGCGGCCTTCATGGCGGTGGGCGCCTTCGCCTCTTACAATTTCATGCTGCGCATCGACGGCATGCCGATCCTGATGGCGTTCATCCTCGGCGGCCTCTGCGCGGCGGCGGTCGGGATCGTCTTCGGCCTGCCCAGCCTGCGCATCCGCGGCTTCTACCTGGCGGCGGCGACGCTGGCGACGCAGTTCTTCATCGTCTGGTGCCTGACCAAGGTGGGCTGGTTCACCAATTACAGCTCCTCCGGCGTGATCACCGCGCAGAAGATCGAAATACTCGGCTACACTTTCGACACCGCCTTCAGCAAGTACCTGTTCGTGCTCTCGGTGGTGACGGTAATGGCGCTACTGGCGAAAAACATGGTGCGCACCAACATCGGCCGCTCCTGGATGGCCATCCGGGACATGGACATGGCGGCCGAGGTGATCGGCTTCCGGCCGATGCAGACCAAGCTGATGGCGTTTGCCGTGAGCTCGTTCTACTGCGGGGTGGCCGGCGCCCTGTTTGCCTATGCCTATCTCGGCACCGTGGAACCGGAGGGATTCAACCTCGACCTCTCCTTCCGCATCCTGTTCATGATCATCATCGGTGGCGTGGGTAGTATCCTCGGCTCCTTCCTCGGCGCGGCCTTCATCGTGCTGCTGCCGATCGGCCTGAACATGTTCATGCATTTCCTCGAGGGGTCGGTCGGCATCAACCTGCCTTCCGGCATCTCATCGAGCTTCGAACTGATGGTGTTCGGCGCGCTGATCATCTTCTTCCTGATCGTCGAGCCGCACGGCCTGGCGCGGCTGTGGCAGATCGGCAAGGAGAAGCTCAGGCTGTGGCCCTTCCCGCACTGAGCGAACCATGATGTAATGAGTTGCCTTTAAAACAACAAGTCGTCTGTCGTTACGTTATCAACACACTGGAGGTAGACAATGAAATTCGTACAAAAAGCCATGGTGGCAGCGGCCTTCGCAACAGCGGCCCTGTCGGCGTCCGCCCAGGATCAGTTCTTCCCGGCCCTGTCCTACCGTGTCGGCCCGTATGCGGCCGGCGGCACGGGCTTCTTCGGCGGCGTGATCGACTACCTGAGCCTGATCAATGCCCAGGGCGGCATTAACGGCGTCAAGATGGTCTGGGAGGAATGCGAGACCGAATACAACGCCACGCGCGGCGTCGAGTGCTATGAGCGCCTGAAGAAGGTTCGCGGCGGCGCCACCATGGTCGAGCCGCTCTCGACGGGCATCGCCTATGGCCTGCTCGACCGCGTCGCACAGGACAAGATCCCGATGACGACCCTCGGCTACGGTCGCTCCGACGCCGCCGACGGCCGCGTCTTCCCGTTCGTCTTCCCGCTCATCACCAGCTACTGGAACCAGGCCGCCGGCATGATGAAGTACCTGGGCGACAAGGAAGGCGGGCTCGACAAGCTGAAGGGCAAGAAGATCGTGCACCTGTATCACGACTCGGCCTACGGCAAGGAGCCGTTCGCGGTGTTCGAGGCCTACGCCAAGCAGTATGGCTTCGAACTCATCAAGCTGGCCGTGCCGCATCCGGGCAACGAGCAGCAGTCGCAGTGGCTGCAGATCCGCCAGGCCAAGCCGGACTACGTGATCCTCTGGGGCTGGGGCGTCATGAACGCGGTGGCGCTGAAGACCGCGCAGCGCAACGGCTACCCGAGCGGAAAGATCCTCGGCGTGTGGTGGGCCGGCTCCGAGGAGGACGTGATCCCCGCGGGTTCCGCCGCCAACGGCTATACCACCATGACCTTCAACACGCCGGGCAACTACCCGCTGCTCGACGAGATCAAGAAGAAAGTCTACGCCGCCGGCAAGGGCAACCTGGAGGACAAGTCGCGCATCGGCTCCACCTACCACATGCGCGGTGTGACTGCGGCGATCCTGTGGACCGAGGCGGTTCGCAAGGCCCAGGAGAAGTACGGCAAGGGCAAGGCGATGACTTCCGAGCAGGTGCGCTGGGGCTTCGAGAACCTCAACGTGGATGAGGCCCGCCTGAAGGCGCTCGGCGCGTTTGGCATGATGCCGCCGGTGAAGACCACCTGCCTGGATCACGAGGGCTCCGGCGCCGTCAAGGTGCAGCGCTGGGATGGCAAGGCCTGGAAGGCCGTCACGCCGAACTGGGTGGTGGGCGACAAGGCCATGATCCGCAAGATGCAGGAGGAATCGGCCGCCAAGTACGCAGCGGAGAAGAAGATCACGCTGCGCGACTGCTCCAAGGAAGGCTAAGCAGCAAAGCCCAACCCTCTTCTCCGGGAGGGGGTTGGCGTGAGGGAGCGGCGCCGCCGTTCCTCACGCCAACCCTGTACGAACCAGTCTTGACATGACCGCGCAAACAGCAAACCAGACAGCACCGGCCGGCGCCCCGGCCTACCTGTCCGTCAACAACGTGGAGGTGATCTACGACCACGTCATCCTCGTGCTCAAGGGCGTCTCGCTCGAGGTGCCGGAGGGCAAGATCGTGGCGCTGCTCGGTGCCAACGGCGCCGGCAAGAGCACCACGCTGAAGTCGATTTCCACTCTGCTTAAGGGCGAGCGCGGTGAGGTGACCAAGGGCTCGATCGCCTTCCGCGGCGAGCGCGTCGACCAACTCACGCCGAACGAACTGGTGAAGAAGGGCATGGTGCAGGTGATGGAGGGCCGCCACTGCTTCGGCCACCTGACGGTCGAGGAGAACCTGCTCACTGGCGCCTATACGCGCAGCATCTCCCGAGCCGATCTGAAGGAGAGCCTGGAACGCGTCTACCATTATTTTCCGCGCCTGAAGACGCGCCGCACCAGCCAGTCCGGCTACACCTCGGGCGGCGAGCAGCAGATGACCGCCATCGGCCGCGCCCTGATGGCCCGGCCGACCATGATCCTGCTCGACGAGCCGTCGATGGGCCTGGCCCCGCAGATCGTCGAGGAGATTTTCGAGATCGTGCGCGACCTCAACCAGCGCGAGAAGGTGAGCTTTCTGCTGGCCGAGCAGAACACCATGGTGGCGCTGCGCTATGCCGACTTCGGCTACATCCTCGAGAACGGCCGCGTCGTCATGGAAGGTGATGCCAAGGAGCTCGCCGCCAACGAGGACGTCAAGGAGTTCTACCTCGGCCTGTCCTCCGGTGGGCGCAAGAGCTTCCGCGACGTCAAACACTACCGCCGCCGCAAGCGCTGGCTTGCCTGAACGCCGAATTCCCTGATGAAATTCTTCGAC
>CAJPFZ010000238.1 GCA_905339355.1 Burkholderiaceae bacterium | reverse complement strand
GTCGCCTCGATCGCATAGACGGAAGTGCCGACCAGCGCGGCGGCGACAGTAGCGAGAATAGATTTGGCGTTCATGATTGATCCTTCGTGGGTCGAGATTCCGGGGGACCGGTCCTGCGCAGCGACTTCATCTGCGTTGAGTTAATTCTCGGGATGCAGTACCGACGCCCGCATGGCGCCCTGATTACAAAATCGTCACCCGCGCATGCGGCGAGCTCGCCTGCCGCTTTCACCAATCGTCAAGGCTGTGGCATCTGCGTGACCGCAGTCCGGGGAAGTCACGGGGGCGTGCGTGCATAGGTGACCCGATTCGGCTTCACAACTGGCTTCGACCCACCATCCGGCCGCAGGCTTCGTTCCGCTCACCAGGCTATACCTCGCAAAGCCGAGTTCAGAGAGACACCCTCGCGCCACGGATTCGCTTGAAGCTTGGCGCGAGCGCATTCCATCCGTTCACTTGTCCCGCTGCGGATGGAGGAGGTGCGACGTGGCAGTCGGATTGGGTCTCGCTCTCTGCGGCGGGGACTCCCCACCGGATGTTTGCTGCCGCCTGTCCCTCGCACTCCCATGGAAGAGCGGTGAACGCAGCAAGCTGACAAAACTGTCATCTGCGTGCCATCCAGCGGACGGGAGGCTAGGCGAAAAATCCTCCTCGACGCACGTGGGGCCCACTGCGCAACACCGGAGCACCGGGTCACAGCGAAACGGAAGGATGAATCATGAATGCCAAGAGCGCTTTTGCAATTGTCGTCGCCGCCCTGGTCGGCGGTTCTGCGTTGGCCATCGAGGCCACACAGCTGTCGGCGTTGGAAACGATCGCCCCGGCGAAGGCATCCGAGCCACGGACTGAGTGCGCGAGGGCACCGCTAAAGCGGCACGACCACGGCGCCGAACGCGGCCTCGCCCCCATCGCGGCAAAACCGATGAGCATGATGCCGTGCGATATGAATCGGGGCGGGTCGCGGGCCGACGACAAGACTGACAAGGTGCTGCGGCACGATCACGGCAAGTTCCACAAGAACCAGTGACGGGATTCGATTCCCGATCGTTGGAAGCCTCCTTGGAGCCGAAGATGGCACGACCAGTCGATCGACGCCAACATGGAGGCTCCAGAGCTGGAACACCAAGGCAGCAGCCTGAGGCAAGCCGGGCCGCGTTCACCCTGCGGCGAGATCTCATGAGAAAGACTTCTGCATCCACGCTGTACCGGGTTTGCAAGCCCGGCCGTTCGCCGACTGTCGTGTTCCTGCACGGCCTGGGCGGGACGCATCGCTACTGGAGCTGCGTGGGGCACGATGCAGTCCTGCCAAGCCACGCCGTGATTGACCTCGACCTGCTGGGCTTCGGCGATTCGCCAAAGCCATGGACGCGCTACACGCGCGACCGCCATCTGGCCGCAATCCATGCTGCACTTGCAGAACACGGCGAACTGGTGCTGGTCGGTCACTCAATGGGCGCTGCATTGGCGCTGGCGTATGCGGCGCAATATCCGCAAAGGGTGCGCGGCTTGTGCCTGATCAGCCTGCCCCACTACGGGGGCCTAGAAGGCGCACAGCGCTGGTTCGCCAGGCAGCGCGGCGGATGGGTCTATACAAACGTGTGGGCCACGGCCCTCGCGTGCGTGCTGACGCGACGCGTGGCGGCACGCTTGCTGCCGGCGTTTCTCGGCGACGTTCCCCCTGCGGTGGCCGAAGATCTGGCGAAACACACGATGGTGTCGTCGACGAGTTCGCTCTGGGAAGTGCTTTACCGTCATGACTTGGCTGCGGATGCCTCGCTGCTGCCGACCTGGGTACCGGTCCGCTGCATCCATGGTGCCGCGGACACGACTGCACCGCTGTTCGGGGTGCAATCGCTCGCACGTGGACGTGCCAACTGGCACATCGAGTTGCTTGATGGCGTCGACCATCACCCCT
>CAJPFZ010000237.1 GCA_905339355.1 Burkholderiaceae bacterium | reverse complement strand
ATGGGCCACGTGATCCTGAAGGAGTTCTACTTCGACAAGCGCAGCGCGTACTTCGACGACTACGCGCGCCGCTACACCGATCTTCCGATGCTGGTTCAATTGGCCGAGCGCACGCTGCCCGACGGCCGCAAGGTGCTCTCGAGCCAGCGCTACCTGCGCGCGAGCGACTTCAACGGCAAGCTCGGCCAGCAGAACAACCCCGATTGGAAGACGCTCGCATTCGACCAGGACGGCCGCGTCGTCGCGCCCAACGGCTCGATCGGCTTCCGCTGGACCGACGGGAACTCCCCGGACACCGGCAAGTGGAACCTCGAGAACAAGGAAGCCCGCCACGGCGGTGAAGTGACGCTGCGCCTGTCGAGCACCGAAGGCAAGGACAGCGAAGTCGCCGAGGTCGCCTTCCCCTACTTCGCCGGCCTCGACCCGCCGCACTTCGACGCCACCCAGCAAGGCGGCGACATCCTCGTGCGCAAGGTGCCGGTGCAGCGCATCCGCCTCGGCAAGGCCGGTGAGGAGCGCGAGGCGCTTGTCGCCACGGTGTTCGACCTGATGGCCGCGCACTACGGCATCGAGCGAGGCTTCGGCGACGGCGCCAAGAGCTACGACGACGACGCGGCCTACACGCCGCGCTGGCAAGAGCAGATCACCGGCGTGCCGCGTGACCAGGTCATCACCGTCGCGCGCCAGTTCGCCGACAACGCCGACAAGACACGCGGCAAGTCGATGGTGATCATCGGCGCGGCGATGAACCACTGGTACCACTGCGACATGAACTACCGCGGCATCATCAACATGCTGATGATGTGCGGTTGCATCGGCCAAAGCGGTGGCGGCTGGGCTCACTACGTGGGCCAGGAGAAGCTGCGCCCGCAGACCGGCTGGACGGCGCTGGCCTTCGCGCTCGACTGGTCGCGCCCGCCGCGCCAGATGAACAGCACCAGCTTCTTCTACGCGCATACCGACCAGTGGCGCTACGAGAAGCTCGGCGTTTCCGAGATCCTCTCGCCGCTGGCCGACAAGAACGAATTCGGCGGCAGCCTGATCGACTACAACGTGCGCGCCGAGCGAATGGGCTGGCTGCCGAGCGCACCGCAGTTGAAGACCAACCCGCTGCAGGTCGCGCGCGAGGGCGCCGCCGCCGGCGACGTCAAGGCGCACGTCGTCAAGAGCCTGAAGGACGGCTCGCTGCAGATGAGCTGCGAGGACCCGGACCACCCGGACAACTGGCCGCGCAACCTCTTCGTGTGGCGTTCCAACATCCTCGGTTCCTCGGGCAAGGGCCACGAATACTTCCTCAAGCACCTGCTGGGCACGAGCCACGGCGTGCAAGGCAAGGATTTGGGCCCCGGCGACGCCAAGCCCGAAGAAGTGCGCTGGCACGACAAGGCCCCTGAAGGCAAGCTCGACCTGGTGGTCACGCTGGACTTCCGCATGAGCACGACTTGCCTGTACTCGGACATCGTGCTGCCGACCGCCACCTGGTACGAGAAGAACGACCTCAACACCAGCGACATGCACCCCTTCATCCACCCGCTGTCGACCGCGGTCGATCCGGCGTGGCAGGCCAAGAGCGACTGGGAGATCTACAAGGGCTTCGCCAAGAAGTTCTCCGAGGTCTGTGTCGGCCACCTGGGCGTCGAGAAGGAAGTGGTGCTCACCCCGCTGATGCACGACACGCCGGCCGAGCTGGCCCAGCCCTTCGACGTGCAGGACTGGAAGCGCGGCGAGATCGAGCTGATCCCCGGCAAGACCGCGCCGCAGGTCACCATCGCCGAACGCGACTACCCCGCGACCTATGCACGCTTCACCGCGCTCGGGCCGCTGATGGAGAAGGCCGGCAACGGCGGCAAGGGCATCGCGTGGAATACCGTCGAGGAAGTGCGCCAGCTCGCCGAGCTGAACGGCAAGGTACACACCGAGGGCCCGACCAAGGGCATGCCGAAGATCGAGACCGACATCGACGCCACCGAGGTGGTGCTGATGCTCGCACCCGAGACCAACGGCCATGTCGCGGTCAAGGCCTGGGAGGCGCTCAGCAAGATCACCGGCCGCGAACACGCGCACCTGGCGCTGCACCGCGAAGACGAGAAGATCCGCTTCCGCGACGTGCAGGCGCAGCCGCGCAAGATCATTTCGTCGCCGACCTGGAGCGGGCTTGAGAGCGAGAAGGTCTCGTACAACGCGGGCTACACCAACGTGCACGAGCTGATCCCATGGCGCACCCTCACAGGCCGCCAGCAGTTCTACCAGGATCACCGCTGGATGCGCGCCTTCGGCGAGGAGTTCACGAGCTACCGCCCGCCGGTGGACATGAAGGCGATCGCCGGAGCGGCGAACGTCAAGCCCAACGGCAACAAGGAGATCACGCTCAACTTCATCACGCCGCACCAGAAGTGGGGCATCCACTCGACCTACAGCGACAACCTGATGATGCTGACGCTCAACCGCGGCGGCCCGGTCGTGTGGCTGTCCGAGGACGACGCGCGTGATGCGGGCATCGTCGACAACGACTGGATCGAGCTCTACAACGGCAACGGCGCGATCGCGGCGCGTGCCGTGGTGAGCCAGCGCGTGAACCGCGGCATGACGCTCATGTACCACGCGCAGGAAAAGATCATCAACACGCCGGGGTCGGAGATCACCGGCCAGCGTGGCGGCATCCACAACTCGGTGACTCGGATCGTGACCAAACCGACCCACATGATCGGCGGCTACGCGCAGCTGAGCTACGGCTTCAACTACTACGGAACCATCGGGACCAACCGCGACGAGTTCGTGGTGGTGAGAAAGATGAGAAAGATCGACTGGCTCGACGACGAAGCCACCACCGCGGGAGTGCAAGCATGAAGATCCGCGCCCAGATCGGCATGGTGCTCAACCTCGACAAGTGCATCGGCTGCCACACCTGCTCCGTCACCTGCAAGAACGTCTGGACCAACCGGCCCGGCATGGAGTACGCCTGGTTCAACAACGTCGAGACCAAGCCCGGCATCGGATACCCCAAGGAGTGGGAGAACCAGGACAAGTGGAACGGCGGCTGGATCCGCAACGCCGACGGCTCGATCGAGCCCAAGCAAGGCGGCAAGTGGAAGCTGCTGATGCGCATCTTCGCGAACCCCAACCTGCCGCAGATCGACGACTACTACGAGCCCTTCACCTTCGACTACGACCACCTGCAGTCGGCGCCCGAGAGCAAGGCAGCGCCGACCGCGCGTCCGCGCAGCCTGATCACGGGCAAGCGCATGGAGAAGATCGAGTGGGGCCCGAACTGGGAAGAGATTCTCGGCGGCGAGTTCGTCAAGCGCTCGAAGGACAAGAACTTCGACGACATCCAGAAGGACATCTACGGCCAGTTCGAGAACACCTTCATGATGTACCTGCCCAGGCTGTGCGAGCACTGCCTGAACCCCGCGTGCGTGGCGTCGTGCCCCTCGGGCTCGATCTACAAGCGCGAGGAAGACGGCATCGTGCTGATCGACCAGGACAAGTGCCGCGGCTGGCGCATGTGCGTCTCGGGCTGCCCCTACAAGAAGATCTACTACAACTGGCAGACCGGCAAGGCCGAGAAGTGCATCTTCTGCTATCCCCGCATCGAGGCGGGGCAGCCCACCGTGTGCTCGGAAACCTGCGTCGGTCGCATCCGCTACCTCGGCGTGATGCTCTATGACGCCGACCGCATCCAGCAGGCGGCGAGCACCGAGCGCGACCGCGACCTGTACCAGGCGCAGTGCGACATCTTCCTCGACCCCAACGATCCGAAGGTGATCGAGCAGGCGCGTGCCGATGGCATCCCCGAAGCCTGGCTTGCCGCGGCGAAGAAGAGCCCGGTGTGGAAGATGGCGATGGAGTGGAAGATCGCGCTGCCGCTGCACCCGGAGTACCGCACGCTGCCGATGGTCTGGTATGTGCCGCCGCTCTCGCCCATCACGGCGGCCGCGAACGCCGGCCACATCGGCGCCAACGGCGAGATCCCCGACGTGAGCCAGCTGCGCATTCCCGTGCGCTACCTCGCGAACCTGCTGACCGCCGGCGACACGGTGCCCGTCGTGCGCTCGCTCGAACGCATGCTCGCGATGCGCGCCTACCAGCGCGGCAAGCACGTCGACGGCGTCGAGAACAAGACGGTGCTCAAGCAAGTGGGCATGAGCGTCGAGCAGGTCGAAGACATGTACCAGGTGATGGCGATCGCGAACTACGAAGACCGCTTCGTGATTCCGAGCACGCACCGCGAGTACGCCGAGAACACCTTCGACATGCGCGG
>CAJPFZ010000236.1 GCA_905339355.1 Burkholderiaceae bacterium | reverse complement strand
CGTGCCTACGGCTCGCGCGTCGAGCTGCTGCTGCGCGACGGACTCGGCGAAGTGGTGGCGCCGGGGCTTTACGAAGCCGAGCTGCGCTACCTGCACGAACACGAATGGGCACGCACGGCCGACGACGTGCTGTGGCGGCGCAGCAAGCTCGGCCTGCACCTCAGCGCCGAGCAGCGCGCTGCCGTCGAAGACTGGTGCGCCACCCATTGGGACCTCACCGCCGCACAGACGGCACACGCCACGACAGGGCGCTCGGAGACGACATGGAGCTGATGCTCGAACGCATCGAAAAGCAGGTGGGCGCTCAGACCCACCTGTACCCCTTGGACCTGACGCTGGTGCCGCGTGCCGTGACGGTGCTGCTGGGCGCCACGCAGGCCGGCAAGACCTCGCTGATGCGCGTCATGGCGGGGCTCGACACCCCGAGCAAGGGCCGCGTGCTGGCCGACGGACGCGACGTGACCGGGCTGCCGGTGCGCCAGCGCAACGTGTCGATGGTCTACCAGCAGTTCATCAACTACCCGTCGATGACGGTGGCCGACAACATCTCCTCGCCGCTGCGGCTGCGCGGCGGCAGCGACAAGAAGGGCATCGCGCAGCGCGTCAACGAGCTGGCAGCCAAGCTGCACATCGAGCCGTTCCTGAAGCGCCTGCCGGCCGAGCTGTCGGGCGGCCAGCAGCAGCGGGTCGCGCTGGCGCGCGCGCTTGCCAAGAAGGCGCCGCTGATGTTGCTCGACGAGCCGCTGGTGAACCTCGACTACAAGCTGCGCGAGGAGCTGCGCGAGGAGCTGTCGAACCTGTTCGCGACCGGCGAGTCGACGGTGGTCTATGCCACCACCGAGCCCACCGAGGCGCTTCTGCTCGGCGGCTACACCGCGGTGCTCGACGCCGGCGAGCTGCTGCAGTACGGGCCGACCGCGGAGGTGTTCCACCGGCCCAGGTCGATCCGCGTCGCACGCGCCTTCAGCGACCCGCCGATGAACCTCGTGGCTGGAACGGCCGCGACGATCGGCGTCACGCTGCAGGCCGGACTCAACCTGTCGGTGCCGCTGCCCGCATCGAGCACCTCGGCGCTGACCATCGGCATCCGTGCGAGCGCGCTGCGCGTGCGCCAGCGTGCGGGCGACCTGGCGTTGCCGGGCACGGTGGAACTGGCCGAGATCTCCGGCTCCGACACCTTCGTGCACGTCGAGACGCCGATCGGCGAGCTGGTGGCGCAACTGACCGGGGTGCACCAGCTGACGATCGGCGAAGCCGTGACGCTGTACCTGAACCCGGCACAGGTCTATGTGTTCGACGCGGCCGGCAATCTGCTAGTGGCGCCTTCGCAGGAGCTCATCTGACATGGCCCGCATCGATCTCGACCTTGCGCACGCCTACAAGCCCAATCCGCAGCGCGACGAGGACTACGCGCTGCTGCCACTCAAGATGAGCTTCGAGGACGGCGGCGCCTACGCGCTGCTCGGACCTTCGGGCTGCGGCAAGACGACCATGCTCAACATCGTGTCGGGCCTCGTCACGCCGTCGCACGGCACGGTCAAGTTCGACGGCGTGGACATGACGAGCAAGTCGCCGCAGGAGCGCAACATCGCGCAGGTGTTCCAGTTCCCGGTCATCTACGACACGATGACGGTGGCGGAGAACCTCGCGTTCCCGCTGCGCAATCGCGGCGTCGCGCCGGATCGCATCAAGCAGCGTGTCGGCGCGATCGCCGAGATGCTCGAAATGAGCGGCCAGCTCAACCTGCGCGCGGCGGGTCTGGCGGCCGACGCCAAGCAGAAGATCTCGCTCGGGCGCGGGCTGGTGCGCGAGGACGTGAGCGCGGTGCTGTTCGACGAGCCGCTGACGGTGATCGACCCGCACCTGAAGTGGCAGCTTCGGCGCAAGCTCAAGCAGATCCACCACGAACTCAAGCTGACGCTGGTCTACGTGACGCACGACCAGGTCGAGGCGTTGACCTTCGCCGACCAGGTGGTGGTGATGACTCGCGGCCGCGCGGTGCAGATGGGCAGCGCGTCCGAGCTGTTCGAGCGGCCGCAGCACACCTTCGTCGGCAACTTCATCGGCTCGCCGGGCATGAACTTCCTGCCGGCGCGATGGCAGGGCGACGGCATCGCGGTCGGCGGCCATGTGCTGCGTGGCAAGACGAATCCCGCGCTCGCGAATGCCGGCGACTTCACGCTGGGCGTGCGGCCCGAATACGTGCAGATCGTCCAGCCGGGTCAGGCCGATGCGCTGCCGGCCAAGGTGCAGAAGGCGCAGGACATCGGCACCTACTGGCTGCTCACGGCCACCAGCGGCGACGCGGTGATCCGCGCGCGGCTGAGCCCCGAGGCGAAGGCGCCCATGGTGGGCGACGACGTGTGGCTCAACGTGCTGGGCAACCACACCTGCTTCTACAAGAACGAGGAGTTGATCGCATGAAGCGCGAAAGAGGGGCCCCGCGAAGCGGGGATCGCAGCGCTGTTGCGATCGCATCACCGACCGCGCGTCCGATGCGATCGCATGACCGTGCGGAGGTGATCGCATGAAGCCGGTCAATCAGAAAGCCTGGTTCCTCATCCTGCCGGTCATCCTGTGCGTGGCTTTCTCGGCCATCCTGCCGCTGATGACCGTGGTGAACTACTCGGTGCAGGACATCATCTCGCCCGAGCGGCGTGTCTTCGTCGGCACCGAGTGGTTCAAGGCGGTGATGCGCGACGACGACCTGCAAGGCGCGCTGCTGCGCCAGATCAGCTTTTCGCTGGCCGTGCTGCTGGTGGAGATCCCGCTGGGCATCCTGCTCGCGCTGTCGATGCCGGCCAAGGGCTGGCAAGCATCGGCGGTGCTCGTGATCGTGGCGATCTCGCTGCTGATCCCGTGGAACGTGGTCGGCACGATCTGGCAGATCTACGGCCGCACCGACATCGGCCTGATGGGGGCGTCGCTGGCGGCGCTGGGCATCGACTACAGCTACACCGGCAACGCGACCGACGCCTGGCTCACGGTGCTGCTGATGGACGTGTGGCACTGGACGCCGCTCGTGGCGCTGCTGTGCTACGCCGGGCTGCGCGCGATCCCCGACGCGTACTACCAGGCCGCGCGCATCGACGGCGCCAGCAAGCTCGCGGTGTTCCGCTACATCCAGCTGCCCAAGCTGCGCGGCGTGCTGATGATCGCCGTGCTGCTGCGCTTCATGGACAGCTTCATGATCTACACCGAGCCCTTCGTGCTGACCGGCGGCGGGCCCGGCAATGCGACGACGTTCCTGTCCCAGTACCTGACGCAGAAGGCGGTCGGCCAGTTCGACCTCGGCCCCGCCGCGGCCTTCTCGCTGATCTACTTCCTCATCATCTTGCTGCTGTGCTTCATCCTCTACAACTGGATGCAGCGCGTGGGTCAGGCGGACAAGGCGGAGGCGGCCCATGGCTGACGCGACCGCACGCACCTCGCCCGCGCCCGCGCTCATCGCCACGGCGCCCCGCGCGAAGGGAGTCACCATGAAGCTGCCGTTCCAGAAGCGGACGATCTTCCTCGTCCTCTACCTCGTGTTCGCCATCTTGCCGGTGTACTGGATGGTGAACATGTCGTTCAAGACGAACACCGAGATCCTGTCGAGCTTCTCGCTGTTTCCGCAGGACTTCACCTGGCAGCACTACAAGACGATCTTCACCGACGAAAGCTGGTACTCGGGCTACATCAACTCGATCATCTACGTCGCGATCAACACGGTGATCTCGCTGCTGGTCGCGCTGCCGGCGGCCTACGCGTTCTCGCGCTACAGCTTTCTCGGCGACAAGCATGTCTTCTTCTGGCTGCTGACGAACCGCATGACGCCGCCGGCGGTGTTCCTGCTGCCCTTCTTCCAGCTGTACACGACGCTCGGGATGATGGACACCCACATCGCGGTGGCGCTCGCGCACCTCCTGTTCAACGTGCCGCTCGCGGTGTGGATTCTCGAAGGCTTCATGAGCGGCGTGCCGCGCGAGATCGACGAGACGGCCTACATCGACGGCTACTCGTTCCCGCGCTTCTTCCTGACGATCTTCATTCCGCTGATCAAGGCGGGCGTGGGGGTGGCCGCGTTCTTCTGCTTCATGTTCAGCTGGGTCGAGCTGCTGATGGCGCGCACGCTGACGAGCGTGAATGCGAAGCCGATCGTGGCGACGATGACGCGCACGGTGTCGGCCTCGGGGATGGATTGGGGCGTGCTGGCGGCGGCGGGTGTGCTGACCATCGTGCCGGGAGCGATCGTGATCTGGTTCGTGCGGCACTACATCGCGAAGGGGTTCGCGATGGGGAGGGTCTGAAGCGAAGGGCGAGGGGCCCCGTTCACGGGGATCGACCAGCGCAAGACCCGGGCGAAGGAGTGGGGCTCGATGCCCCACGACTGAGTTTGCAACCGAAGGAGTAGCAAGACATGTTCGAGTGGATGGCCTGGACACTGCCCGTCGCGGTGTTCTTCACCTGCATCGTGCTGATGCTGATCGGCATGACCGTGTGGGAACTCAAGTCGCCGACCGTGATGCGCAAGGGATTCCTGCCGATTGAGACCACCCGCGGCGACCGCTTGTTCATCGGGCTGCTCGCGGCGGCCTACGTGAACCTCGCGTTCGTCGCGATGAGCGAAAAGATGATCACCTGGTTCTCGCTCAGCGAAGAGCCGTCGGTGTGGCTCAGCCTCGTGGTCTCGATGCTGGTGCTCGCGTTGATCATGAAGAAGGGTTAGTTCTTTCGGGAACAGACACCCGGCCTTCCTTCCCAGCCGGCGTGTCGATGCAATGAAGGGAAGCTCTTGAGGAGACACAGATGAAATTGCGCTTGAATGCCGTGGCCTTCGCCGCTGCCGCCTTGGTCCTGGGCCAGGGCGCAGTCGCCGGCGAAGCCGAGGCCAAGAAGTGGGTCGACAGCGAGTTCCAGCCGTCCACGCTGTCCAAGGACCAGCAGATGGCCGAGATGAAATGGTTCATCGACGCGGCCAAGAAGTTGCAGGCCAAAGGCGTGAAGGAAATTTCCGTCGTCTCCGAGACGATCACGACGCACGAGTACGAATCGAAGACGCTCGCCAAGGCCTTCGAGGAGATCACCGGCATCAAGGTCAAGCACGACCTGATCCAGGAAGGCGACGTGGTCGAGAAGCTTCAGACATCGATGCAGTCCGGCCGCTCGATCTACGACGGCTGGATCAGCGATTCCGACCTGATCGGCACCCACTACCGCTATGGCAAGGTGATGAACCTCACCGACTACATGGCCGGCAAGGGCAAGGAATACACCAACCCGGGCCTGGACCTGAAGGACTTCATCGGCACCAAGTTCACCACGGGTCCGGACGGCAAGCTGTACCAGTTGCCCGACCAGCAGTTCGCCAACCTGTACTGGTTCCGAGCCGACCTCTTCGCGCGCCCCGAGCTGAAGGAGAAATTCAAGGCCAAGTACGGCTATGACCTGGGCGTGCCGCTGAACTGGAGCGCGTACGAGGACATCGCCGAGTTCTTCACCAACGACGTGAAGACCATCGACGGCAAGCCGATCTACGGCCACATGGACTACGGCAAGAAGGACCCCTCGCTCGGCTGGCGCTTCACCGATGCGTGGCTGTCGATGGCCGGCACCGCCGACATCGGCGCGCCGAACGGCCTGCCGATCGACGAATGGGGCATCCGCGTGGCGGCCGACAAGTGCACGCCGGTGGGTGCGGCAGTGTCCCGCGGCGGCGCCACCAACTCGCCGGCTGCCGTCTACGCGCTGACAAAGTACGTCGACTGGATGAAGAAGTACGCGCCCAAGGAAGCCACCGGCATGACCTTCGGCGAAGCGGGCCCCGTGCCCGCGCAGGGCCAGATCGCGCAGCAGATCTTCTGGTACACGGCCTTCACGGCCGACATGACCAAGAAGGGCCTGCCGGTCGTCAACGAAGACGGCACGCCGAAGTGGCGCATGGCCCCCGGCCCGAACGGCCCGTACTGGAAGCAGGGCATGCAGAACGGCTATCAGGACGTCGGCAGCTGGACCTTCTTCGCCAACCACGACGAGAACCGCACGGCCGCCGCTTGGCTGTACGCGCAGTTCATCACGGCGAAGAGCACGTCGCTGAAGAAGACCATCGTCGGGTTGACGCCGATCCGCGAGTCGGACATCCAGTCCAAGGCGATGACCGACCTCGCGCCCAAGCTCGGCGGCCTGGTCGAGTTCTACCGCAGCCCGGCGCGCGTGGCGTGGAGCCCGACCGGCACCAACGTGCCGGACTACCCGAAGCTCGCGCAGCTGTGGTGGAAGAACGTGGCCGTGGCCGTGACCGGCGAGAAGACGCCGCAGGCGGCGATGGACACGCTGGCCGACGAGATGGACCAGGTGTTGAGCCGTCTCGAGCGCGCCGGCATGGCCAAATGCGCGCCCAAGCTGAACCCCAAGGGCGACCCGAACAAGTGGCTGTCGGAGAAGAACGCCCCCTGGAAGAAGCTCGCGAACGAGAAGCCGAAGGGCGAGACCATCGCTTATGACACGCTGCTGAACGCCTGGAAACAAGGCAAGGCGCGGTAAGCAAAAGCACGGCAGCCGCGCAGGCGGCTCGTCTTCACGCCCCCGGAGCGTCGGCGCCGGGGGCGTTTTCGCATGCACGCTTGAGGCCAGGCACGCCGTTCGCTTGTCCTGCGGAACATGCCTCTTCGACTTCTTTCCGCCGGACTTTGCGCGCTGCTGGCCGCCTGCATGGCGGGGCCGGCAGTGCCGGCGCCGTCGCGCCAGCCGCAGCTTGCCGAGGCGAGCCGCGTCATCGTCGCGCAAACCAACGGCCTGCGCCAGGAACATCGGCTCGGTCCGGTGCAGCCGAACCAGGCGCTTGCCGGCGCGGCGCAGCAGTTCGCCGACTACATGGCACGCAGCGACCGCTACGGCCACGAGGCCGACGGGCGGGCGCCGGCGCAGCGTGCGCAGGCTCAGGGCTACGACTATTGCCTGGTCACCGAGAACATCGCCTTCCAGTTCAGCTCGGCCGGGTTCTCCACCGCCGAGCTGGCGCAGCGATTTGTCGAAGGCTGGATCAACTCACCGGGCCACCGCGACAACATGCTCGACGCGCAGGCCACCGACACCGGCGTCGCCGTCGCACGCAGCCCGCGCAGCGGGCGCTACTACGCGGTGCAGATGTTCGGCCGGCCGCGCAGCCTGCACATCGTCTTCAGCCTCGCCAACCGCTCGGGGAGCGCGCTGCGCTACGAGTTCGGCGGTGAAACGATCACCCTGCCGCCGCGTGTCACGCAGACACACGAGGTCTGCCTTGCGCAGACGCTGAAGATCGTGCTGCCCGGCCGGCGCGAGCCGCTGCGGCTGCAACCGGCGCACGGCGAACGCTATGTCGTCGTGCGCGACGCAGGGCGCTACGAGGTCACGAAGACGGCGCCGTCGCGCTGAATGCCAGGCGCCGCGGTACGCTTGGGGCGCCCGCGTCCACCCTTGCCGCCATGCCCGTGCGCCGTCTGCTTGTCGTTGCCATCACCGCCGCCTCGCTCGGCCTGCCGGCCGTGGCGGACGAGCCTCTGCAGGCCTTGCCGTATTCGCCGGGCCTGGACCTCGCATCGCTCGACCGCGGCGTGAACGCCTGCGAGGACTTCTACCGCTTCAGCTGCGGAGGCTGGCAGCAGAAGAACCCGATCCCGCCCGACCAGTCGGGCTGGGACGTGTACTCGAAGCTGCAGGACGAGAACCGCCGCTTCGTCTGGGCGCTGCTGCAAGATGCCGCCGCGCCGCGCGACGGTCGAAGCCTGGCCGAGCAGCAGACGGGCGACTACTTCGCCGCCTGCATGGACGACGTGGCGGTCGAGCGTGCCGGCGCGGCGCCCCTGCGGCCCCTGCTGGCGCGCATCGACGCGCTGTCGACGCGCCGCGACGCCGCGGTGCTGCTCGCGACGCTTCACCTTGCGGGTAACGACGGCGCGCTGTTCCGCTTTGGCTCCGAGCAGGATTTCGCCGATTCGTCGCGGGTCATCGGCGGTCTCGACGCCGGCGGGCTGGGCCTGCCCGACCGCGACCACTACCTCAAGCCCGATCGGGAGTCGGTGCGCATCCGCGCCGCCTACCGCGCCCACATCGCGCGTCTGTTCACCTTGCTCGGCGAGGCGAAACCGGCAGCGAACGCCGCGGCGCGCACGGTGATGGCGATCGAGACGCTGCTCGCGCGCGCCTCGCTGACGCGCGAAGAACGCCGCAGCCCGCGCCGCATCTACCACCCGATGACGCAGGCTCAGCTGCGCCGCCTCGCGCCAGCGTTCGACTGGCGGGGCTACCTGGCGGCGAGCGCGGTGCCCGCAGACGCCGTCGTCAACGTCGCAGAGCCGGCATTCGTGCGGGCGCTGCAGACACATTGGCGCAGCCGGCCGCTCGCCGACTGGAAGACCTACCTGCGCTGGCACCTCGTCAATGCGCAGGCGCCCTACCTGTCGGCGCCGTTTGCGCGCGCGGACTTCGACTTCCACGCCGGTGTGCTGCGCGGGGTGCAGCGCATGCCTCCGCGGTGGAGGCAGTGCGTGAGCTGGGTCGACCGAGACCTCGGCGACGCGCTCGGCCAGTTGTTCGTCGAGCGCGCCTTCACGCCGCAGACGCAGCAGCGCGCGGCCGCCATGTCCCTGGCCATCCAGGGCGCCCTGAGGTCGCGCATTCAATCGCTCGACTGGATGAGCGGGTCGACCAAGCGGGCGGCGATCGCCAAGCTGGATACGCTGATCCACAAGGTTGGCTACCCGCCGACGTGGCGCGACTACCGCGGGCTCGAGCTGCGCCGCGACGACTTCCACGGCAACGTCGAGCGCAGCCTCGGCTTCGAAGCCCGGCGGCAGCTCGCCAAGATCGGCCAGCCGGTGGACCGCGACGAGTGGGTGATGACGCCGCCCACTGTCAACGCGTACTACGACGCGCAGCTCAACACGATCAACTTCCCGGCCGGCATCCTGCAGCCGCCGCTGTTCGACCCGTCGATGGACGACGCGCCGAACTACGGCAACACCGGCGCGACCATCGGCCACGAGCTGACCCATGGCTTCGACGACGAAGGGCGGCAGTTCGACGCACAGGGCAACCTGCGCGACTGGTGGACCCGCAAGGATGCGGCCGAGTTCGGGCGCCGCGCCGCCTGCATCGCGAAGCAGTACTCGGGCTACACGGTGGTCGGCGACGTCAAGATCAACGCCGCGCTGACGCTCGGAGAGGATGTGGCCGACCTGGGCGGTGCCGTGCTCGCCTACGAGGCCTGGAAGAGCGTGACGGCCGGGCAGGCGCTGACCGTGCGCGACGGCTTCACGCCCGATCAGCGCTTCTTCGTGGGCATGGCGCAGTGGGCCTGCAGCAACGAGCGGCCCGAGACCCTGCGACTGCTTGCGATGACCGACAACCATTCGCCGAACCGCCATCGGGTCAACGGGGTGGTGGCCAACATGCCCGCGTTCGCCCGGGCGTTTTCGTGCAAGCCCGGCCAGCCGATGGTTCGCCCGCGTCCGTGCAAGGTGTGGTGAGGCCATGCAACGCGTGATGCCAGCGCATTTCGAACACCCTGGCGACGCCGCCGAGTTCCGGCACATCCATCGCCCGGGCGTCGAGCTGTACCGCGCACACATCGTTCGCCATGCCTTCGACCCGCACACCCACGAGGCCTTCGGGCTGGGCGCGATCGACAGCGGCGTCGAGCGCTTTCGCTACCGCGGCGCCGAGCACCTTGCGCCGCCGCAGTCGCTGGTGCTGATGAACCCGGACGCGCTGCACACCGGCCGCGCCGAGACCGCGCAGGGCTGGCGCTACCGCATGATCTACCTCGACGCGGCGCTGCTTGCGGCGCTCACCGGCGAACGGGGCTGGTGGTTCGCCGACCCGGTCGGCCATGACGCGGCCGCCGCGCAGCGCGTGAGTCGCCTGCTCGCCGCGATGTGGTGCAGCGACGATGCTCTGGCGCTCGACGGCGCGCTGCTCGATCTGCTGGAGACCATTCGTCCGCACGCGCGCGGCACGCGCCCGCCCGAACCCGTCCGCGCCAGCGACGCTGCGCTCGCCCGTGCACTGCAGCTCATGCACGAACAGCTCGACGCGCCGCTGACGCTGGAGCGGCTGGCGAGCGAAGCGCAGCTGAGCCCGTTCCACTTCCAGCGCTGCTTCAAGGCGCGCCACCACGCGAGCCCGCACCAGGTGCTGATGGCGTTGCGGCTGTTCCGTGCCAAGCAGCGGCTGGCGACCGGCGCGGCGCCGGCGCTGGTGGCGGCCGAGGTCGGACTCACGGACCAGGCGCATCTGACGCGCCGCTTTGCCCGCATGTACGGCGTAACGCCGGCGCGCTATCAGATGCAGCTGGGGCTGAAGGCCGCGGCGCGCGGTTAGCTGCAGTAGCAACTTCGTACAAGACGGCGCGCCGGCAAGCCGTCCACACTGCGCCATGTTCATCGGTACCTTGTTCGCTCTCGCCGCCGGCCTGATGTGGGGCCTCGTGTTCGTCGCGCCGCTGATGCTGCCCGACTACCCGGCGGTGCTGCTGTCGTTCGCGCGCTATCTCGCCTTCGGGCTCATCGCCTTGCCGCTCGCCTGGTTCGACCGCCGCCGCCTGCGCCAGCTGACACGCGCCGACTGGATCGAGGCGCTGAAGCTCTCGACGGTCGGCAACCTGCTGTACTACCTGTGCCTCGCCGCGGCGATCCAGCGTGCGGGCGGACCGTTGCCGACGATGATCATCGGCACGCTGCCGGTGGTGATCGCGATCAGCTCGAACCTGCGTGACGCGCGGCGCGACGGCCGCCTGCCGTGGCGCCAGCTCGCGCCATCGCTGGCGCTGATCGCGCTGGGCATCGCGCTCGTCAACCAGGTCGAGATCGCGCAGCTGCGCGACGATCACGACGCCGACCTCGGGCGTTACGGGCTGGGCGCGGTGCTCGCGATGGGCGCGCTGATCTGCTGGACCTGGTACCCGATGCGCAACGCCGACTGGCTGCGCGCGCACCCCGATCGCAGCCCGCGCAGCTGGGCCACCGCGCAGGGCATCGCCACGCTGCCGCTGGCGCTGGCCGGCTACGCGGGCTTCTGGGCCTGGTCGGCGATCACCGGTGCGCCGTTCGACATGCCGCTCGGCCCGGATCCGCTGCGCTTCGTCGGACTCATGTTCGCGATCGGGCTGTTCGCGTCGTGGCTGGGCACGCTGTGCTGGAACGAGGCCAGCCAGCGCCTGCCGACCACGCTCGCCGGACAGCTGATCGTCTTCGAGACGCTGTCGGCACTCGCCTATGCCTTCACGCTGCGCGGGCAGATGCCTGAACCGGCGACGCTGGCGGGCATCGCCATGCTGGTGGCCGGCGTGCTGTGGGCTTTGCGCGCGAGGCCCGTGCCGCTCGCCGCAGAAGGCCATGCGGGCTGAGCGTATCGGCGGGGCGCTGCACAATCGCCGCATCCCTGCCGCACAAGGACCGTTCGTGAAACGACGCCACTTCGTTCTTCAAGCCACTGCCACGGCCGCGCTCGCCGCGGCCGGCCTCGCCGCCTGCGGCGACAAGACCGACAGCGCCGCGCCCGCGGCGTCCGCCGTCAAGCCGAGTGCCAAGGAAAGCTACGATCTCGCCGCGCAAGGCAGCGGCTTCACCGCCGGGGCGATGATGGCGGCCAACACGGTGTATGTCTTCTTCGACACCGCCTGCCCGCACTGCGCGACGCTGTGGATGGCGTCCAAGCCGCTGCAAAGCCGCCTGAAGATGGTATGGATGCCCATCGGCCTGCTCGGCCGCGGATCGACCTCGCAAGGCGCGACCATCCTCGCCGCGCCCGACCCGGTGGCGGCGATGAACCAGAACGAGCTGAGCGTGCTCGAGCGCGGCGGCGGCATCAGCGTGAGCCCGACGCTGTCGGACGAGGTGCTCGCAAAGATCAAAGCCAACACCGACCTGTTCACGCGCATCGGCGCCGAGAGCGTGCCGCTGATCGTCTGGCGCAATGCCAAGACCGGCGAGTACGGCAGCCACGCCGGCGCCGTCTCCACCGAACAGCTGGCCGCGATGGCGGGCGTCTGAGAAGGTGAGCGCAGCTCGGTGAGCAGCGCGCGGTCGCCGGCGGCATGAAGACCACCAGCTGCGGCATCCTCGTGTGCAATGCGCAGGATGAATTGCTGCTGTGCCACGCCACGGGCACCTCGTTCTGGGACATCCCCAAGGGCTGCGCCGAGGCTGGCGAGTCGCCGCTGCAGACCGCGCTGCGTGAAGCGGCCGAAGAGTGCGGCCTCGCGTTCGCCCCGGGCGACCTGCTGGAGCTCGGGCATTTCCCCTACCGGGCGGGCAAGGACCTGCACCTGTACGCCGCGCTCATCGATCGGGTGGACACTGCTCGTTGCCGATGCCACACGCAGTTTCGTGACCGGTTCGGCCGCCTGCGCTCGGAGATGGACGACTTCGCCTGGGTGCCCTTCGACGCGCTTCCCGAGCGCTGCGCGAAGAGCATGAGCGCGCTGCTGACGGGGCGCTTGCCGATCGAAACCGTGGGCCGCCGGCTGCGCGAACGCGCTCGGGTGGCGGTGCCACGCTGGTGGAACGACGGTGCCGCGACGTGATCGAAACCCGTTTGTCCGGCGCGTCGTGCTTGCCGCCACGTGTCAACGAATGCGGCCTCGGGCCGTTCTCGGAGAGCTGATGCGATTGTCGACCTGTCTTTCCTGCCTGACCTGTCTGGGCGCCGGCCTGCTGGCTGGCGCCGCGCATGCCGACCCCAAACCCACGCGCGCAGCCTACTGCGTGGCGGCGCTGAAGGCGCGCGCCGAACCGCTGGCCGAGCGTGTACGCCGCGGCGAGGCCGGTGCCGAGGCGCAATTGATGCCCATCGTGACGGCGTCCTTTGCGTTCATTGGCAGCGCCTACAAGCAAGGCCTGCGCTCGCCGCAGGCGGATGA
>CAJPFZ010000235.1 GCA_905339355.1 Burkholderiaceae bacterium | reverse complement strand
GCTGACCCCGCAGGTGAGCGACCCCTCGGCGCTGCCCAGGCTGGCCGATCCCTTCGGCAACGAGGCGCTCGCCACGAGAGCGCGTGCCTACCTTCACACCAACTGTGCGATGTGCCACCAGCCGGGCGGGCCGACGCCGGTGTCGTTCAACCTGCTCGCGTCCACGGCGCTGTCGGCCACGAACACGTGCAACGTGGACCCGGCGCGCGGCGACATGGGGCTGCCCAACGCCAAGATCATTGCGCCGGGGGCGCCGGACAGTTCGGTGCTGCTCGCGCGCATGGCCAGCCGAACCCCGAACGTGCAGATGCCCCCCATCGGCACCCACGTCGTCGACACGGCCGGAATCGCCCTGATCAGAACTTGGATTACCAACCTGACGAACTGCAACTGATGCAACTTCCGTTTCGCAGCGGATGAGGACTGGGGTCCGACCAGCTCGCAGTCGAAGCGCCGATAAGAAACCACTTCGGCAGGGCGGTTTCGCCGTGACAGCTTGTTTCGTTTAGGTCCGCGTTCGCTGCGCGGCAAGGGGGAACTTGTCGTCCACTGTCCGCTTTGTTTGCTTGAGGGGTGGGGATGGCGGAATTGCGTGCGCGGGCATCGGGCCCGGGGTATTTGTCGTTGGTCGCGGCGGCTGTGGTCAGCGCCTGCGGGGGTGGGGAGACCGGAACCGAGCGTGCGGCTGGCGAAATCAGGTCGGCACAGGCGCTGGCCTCCGCCACGCCGGACGCCACGTGGCTCACCATCGCGCAAGAGGGATCCTCGTTCAGCGTGAGTGGAACGCGGACTGTGAGGTACGGCGCCGGGACGTCCTGGGTGACGAAGTCGCTGACTGGCACGGGTCACTGCACGAACAGCTTCTTCGGCAGGGATCCCATCTTCGGTACCCGCAAGCTGTGCCAAGTGGCGGCGGATCCGTTGGCACCTGCACCTGCACCTGCACCTGCACCTGCACCTGCACCTGCGCCCGCGCCTGCGCCCGCACCTGCGCCTGCGCCTGCGCCTGCGCCTGGCTGGATCCACCTCGCCAATGAACGCCAGGCATTCACGGTCAGTGGAACCCGAACGGTCCGGTACGGAATTGACTCGGCGTGGATCACGAAGGTGGTGTCGGCATCGGGTCAGTGCACGAACAGCTTTTTCGGAAGAGACCCGTTTTTCGGCAGGTTGAAGGTGTGCCAGGTGCAAGCACCCGCGCCCGCGCCCGCACCCGCGCCTGCACCCGCGCCTGCACCTGCACCCGCGCCTGCACCTGCGCCGGCACCTGCGCCGGCACCGGCACCGGCACCGGCACCGGCACCGGCACCGGCACCGGCACCGGCACCGGCACCGGCACCGGCACCGGGCACCGTGAGGATCACCGCCCTCGGCTCACCGCGCATCCTGGTGTCGGACGCGGAGACGCTCAATCGCTATCGCCAGCTGGTCACGAGCCAGGCGCCCTCGGCGATGCGTTTCAAGGCGCTCGTCGATGCTGAAATGGCCGGCTCGCGCGCCTACGATTTCAAGCCCTGGTACGCCGCGCTGATGGGCCGCATCACGGGGACGGCGGCCTACTGCCGATTCGCTGTCGACCGTACCGAGGCCTTCGTCGCTTCGGAAGAAGCGCTGATCCGCAACAACCAGCGCGCCACGGTGGCGGGCGACAGCTATCTCGAAGTCGGACCGCACATCGGCAATGTCGCACTGGTGTACGACTGGTGCCGCGACGCGATGACGGCCGGCCAGCGAAGCCGTTGGGCCGCCTATGGCAACCAAGCGGTATGGAACGTGTGGAACCACACTCAGGCACGCTGGGGCAACACCACGTACGCATGGAGCGGGTGGTCCATCGACAACCCGTCGAACAACTACTACTACTCGTTCCTCGAGGCGACGATGCTGCTGGGCCTCGCGACCCACGGCGAGAACAGTCAGGCGCAGGGG
>CAJPFZ010000234.1 GCA_905339355.1 Burkholderiaceae bacterium | reverse complement strand
AGGCGACCCGTACTACCCGGTGCCGCGGCCCGAGAACGCGGCGCTCTACAAGCGCTACGAAGAGGAGGCCGACGCGCTGGAGAACGTGACCTTCGTCGGGCGCCTCGCGAGCTACAAGTACTACAACATGGACCAGGTGGTGGGCCAGTCGCTCGCCGCCTTCAAGCGGCTGCGCCGGCGCCACGAGCAGCCTGCCGAGGCGGCGCTCGAGCCGGCCGCGCTGCAGGCGCCCGCGCGCACCGCCGCGCACAGCGAATGAGTCCACTGGAGTTGTGGGCCGGGCCAGAGTGCACGCTCAACCGGCTCGGCGACCACTTCCGCGACCAGCTGGAGGAAACTGGCTTCGCGCAGCGCCTGGACGACCTCGACCGGCTGGCGAGCCTCGGGGTGCGGCGCATCCGTTTCCCGCTGTTGTGGGAGCGCACCGCACCGGATGCGCCCGGCGAGTACCGCTGGCAGTGGGCCGATGAACGCCTGCAGCGCTTGCAGCAGCTCGGCGTGAAGGCCATCGTGGGGCTGGTGCATCACGGCAGCGGCCCGCGCTACACCGGCCTGCTCGACCCGGCGTTTCCCGCGCTGCTGGCCGGCTACGCGCGGGCGGTGGCCGAACGCTACCCGCATCTGACGGACTTCACGCCGATCAACGAACCGCTGACGACGGCGCGTTTCAGCGGCCTGTACGGGCTGTGGTACCCGCATCACCGCGACGACAGGAGCTTCGTGCGCGCGCTGCTGCACCAGGTGCAGGCGACGGTCCTCGCGATGCGCGCCATCCGCGAGCTGCGGCCCGACGCACGCCTGGTGCAGACCGACGATCTCGGCCTGACCCATGCGCGGCCGCGCCTGCAGTACCAGGCCAACTTCGAGAACGTGCGCCGCTGGCTGGCGTTCGACCTGCTCGCCGGCCGCGTCGATCAGCGGCACCGGCTGTGGCGTTATCTGCGTCGCCATGGCGCCGGCGAGCACGAACTGCTGGCGCTGGTCGAGTCGCCCTGCATGCCCGACGTCATCGGCATCAACTGCTACGTCACGAGCGAGCGCTTTCTCGACGACCGGCTGGCGCTGTACCCGCGCGCGCTGCACGGCGGCAATCGCCGCCACCGCTACGTCGACGTCGAAACGGTGCGCGTGCACGGCGCGCACATCGGCGGCTTCGAGGCGCGCCTGCGCGAGGCCGCCGAGCGTTACCGCAGGCCGGTGGCGATCACCGAAGTGCATCTCGGCTGCAGCCGCGAAGAGCAGTGCCGGTGGCTGCACCAGGCCTGGCAGGCCGCGCTGAAGCTGCGCAGCGAAGGCGCCGAGGTCATCGCCGTGACCCCCTGGGCGGCTTTCGGCACGATGGACTGGTCAAGCCTCGTCACGCGCCAGGCCGGCCGCTACGAGCCCGGCCTCTGGGACGTGCGCGGCAAGGAGCCTCGCGCTACCGCGCTGGTGCAGCTCGCGCGTCAGCTGGCGCATGGCCAGACACCCGACCACCCGGTGCTGGCCGGCTGCGGCTGGTGGCAGCGCGGGCTGCGTCTGCTGTACCCGCCCACCGGCGCAGTGCAGGCGCGCTCGATGTCGGGCCGCCCGCTGCTGATCACCGGCGCCACCGGCACGCTGGGCCGCGCTTTCGCGCGCCTGGCCCAGATGCGCGGACTGCCCTGGCGTCTGCTCAGCCGGGCCGAGATGGACATCGCCGATGCCCGCTCGGTGGAGGCGATGCTTGCCCGCTGGGAACCCTGGGCGGTGGTCAACGCCGCTGGATTCGTGCGTGTGGATGAGGCCGAACAGCAGCCGCGCCAGTGGCGCGAGAACGTCGTCGGTGCCGCCACGCTGGCGCAGGCCTGTGCCCGCCACGGCGTTCGGCTCGCCACCTTCTCGAGCGACCTGGTGTTCGGCGGCGACAAGCCGGCACCGTATGTGGAGTCCGACGCGCCGCGGCCGCTGAACGCCTACGGCGCCGCCAAGGCCGAAGCCGAGCGGCGCGTGCTGGCGCAGGCGCCCGGCGCGCTGGTGGTGCGCACAGCGGCGTTCTTCGGACCGTGGGACCCACACAACTTCGTGACGCAGACGCTGAACGCGCTGCGCCGCGGCGAGCGGGTGGTGGCGGCGAGCGACCAGGTGGTGTCGCCGACCTACGTGCCCGACCTCGTGATGGCCACGCTCGACCTGTTGGTCGACGGCGAGCGGGGGCTTTGGCATCTCGCCAACCGCGGCGCCGTCAGCTGGGCCGAGCTCGCGCAGACGGTGGCCGAGGCAGCGCTGCTCGATGGCTCGAAGGTCGAGGGCGTGCCGGGCGAGTCGCTCGGGCAGGCGGCGCGGCGTCCGGCGCAGGTGGCGCTGGGCAGCGAACGCGGCGAGCCGATGCCGACCCTGCACGACGCGATCGCGCGCTACTTCGCGGACCTCGAGCCCGACGTGCTGCCCGAACCCGAAGGTGCGCGCGGAGACGACGACGGCCTGCGCCTCGTGGCCTGAACGTCAGGCGCCCGCCGCGGGCGGCACCAGCAGCCGCCCCGTGAAACCCTCGCGCGAGAACGCGGCCAGCACCTCCTGCGCGACACGCTGCAAGGCCTTGGAATCGCACAGTGCGACGCATGCGCCGCCGAAGCCCGCGCCGGTGAGGCGCGCGCCGAACACCTGCGCATGGTCTTGCAGCAGGTCGACCAGCCGGTCGAGCTCGGGCACCGAGACGGCGTAGTCGTCGCGCAGGCTGGCGTGCGAGGCGTTCATCAGCACGCCGAAGGCGGCGGGGTCGCTGCAGTCGGCGGCCTTCAGAACGCGTGCGTTCTCGGTCACGACATGGCGGGCGCGGCGGCGCAGCGGCTGCGGCAGCGCGTCGAGCGAGGCCACGGTGTCGATGTCGCGCAGCGCCTTGACGCCGAGCTGGCGCGCCGCTTCCTCGCACTCGGCGCGGCGCTGGTTGTAGCCGCTGCCCGCGAGCGTGCGCGCCACGCCCGAATCGAGCACCAGCACGGCGCTGCCGCGCGGCAGCGGCACCCGCCGGCGCGCCAGCGTGCGTGTGTCGAGCAGCAGCGCGTGGGTGGTGTCGGCGAGGCTCGACGCCATCTGGTCCATGATCCCGCAGTTCACGCCGGCGAACTCGATCTCGGCGCGCTGCGCCAGCTGCGCGATGTGCACGTCGTCGAGCGGCGCGCCGGTCAGCTCTCGCAGCGCGCGCAGGGTCGCCACTTCGAGCGCCGCGCTCGACGACAGGCCCACGCCCATCGGCACCTCCGAACTCACGTGGATGTCGAGCGCCGGCACGTCGATGCCGGTCTGCCGCGCCTCGCTCAGGCAGCCGTAGACGTAGCTCGCGAAATGCTCGGTGGGCGCCTCGTCGAGCGTGAAGCACACCGTCTCGCCGAGCCGCGCGGCATACAGCGTGCAGACGTTGTCGGGCGCGCGTCGCATCGCCACGCGGGTGTGTTGCGCGATGGCGATCGGCAGCACGAAGCCGTCGTTGTAGTCGGTGTGCTCGCCCAGCAGGTTGACGCGGCCCGGCGCCTGCGCGGTGACGGTCGGTGGGCCGCCGAACACGGTCTCGAAGTCGAGCGAGCGCGTCGCCGCGGTGGAGGTGGTCATTCGATGTTTACCTCCACTTGTTGCAGCTCGCGTGCCTTGTCCTCGGGCAGCGCATCCATCGCGAAGAACCCGGCCGCGAGTTCGGTGCCGGCGAGGTACTTGAGGCGCTCCGGCGTGCGGTAGGGCGGGTAGAACTCGGCGTGCAGGTGCGCCTCGGGGTGCGGCCGTCCATCGGTCGGCGCGGGGTACCACGCCATCAGGTAGGGAAAGGGGCGCTGCCAAAGGGCATCGAACTTCATCAGCACCGTCTTCAGCGCGCGCGCCAGGTCGGCGCGCTGCGCGTCGCCCAGCTGCGCGAACTGCTCGACCGGGGCGATCGGCGCGACCCAGACCTCGTAGGGGTAGCGCGCGCACACCGGCACGAAGGCGACGGCGTGCTCGCCCGCGTAGAGCATGCGCGTGCCGACGCGCCGCTCGTCGG
>CAJPFZ010000233.1 GCA_905339355.1 Burkholderiaceae bacterium | reverse complement strand
GCCGAGCCAGCGCTCCGGGCTGATGCTGAGCAGCATGTCGAGCCCGACCACGCTCGCACCGGCCGCGCGCAGCCGCCCGACGACGGTGGCAAGGCGATCCGTCCAGAACACCCTCGGATCGTCCGGATAGGCCGCCAGGGTATCCTCGTCGATGGCGACAATGACCACATGCTGCGCCACGGCACGCTTGCTCTGCCACTGAAACCAGGCGTCCTGCAGGCGCTGCTCGACGGGATTCAGGGCACCGCTGCGGAACAGCCCCTCGGCCAGCAGGGCGGCGCCGAGGGCGAGCAGGGCCAGCCAGCGTCGCTGGTGGCTGCGCAGAACCGTCATGTCGCCGTCCCTTTCACGGCGAGATGATAAGCCAGTCGGGCGCGCCCGTCGGCATCGATGCGCAGGCCGCACTTCGTCCTTCGCCAGAGGATGTCGTCGGCCTCGCGTGCCCATTCGTGGGCGACCAGGTAATCGACCTCTGCGGCATGCAGCCCGCCGCCGAAATATTCGCCCAGTTCTGCCTCCGTCTGCGCCTGCCCGAGCACGCGGGCGGCCAGCGTGCCGTGGCGGCGCGCCAGGGCATCGAGCAGCTCGGGCGGCAATTTCGGGTAGCGTCGCGCGAGTTCCAGCAGCAGGCCGGGCAGGCCGCTCCGGCCCAGTTCCCCGCCGGGCAGGGGCACGCCCGCGCTCCAGGCGGGGCGCAAGCCCGGCAGCCAGGGCTTCAGGCGGTCGAGCACGCGCTCGGCAAGATGACGGTAGGTGGTCAGCTTGCCGCCGAAGATCGACAGCAGCGGCGCTTCCCCGGCGCCGCCGTCCACCGTCAGGCGGTACTCGCGGCTCACCGCCGAGGCACTGCCCCTGCCATCGTCGTAGAGCGCGCGGATGCCGGCGTAGGACCACACCGCCTGCGCCGGATCGAGCGGCGCCTGGAAGAAGCGGCCGACCAGCCCGCACAGATAGGCCGCCTCCGCCGCGTCGATCTGCGGTGCGGCATCCGGCGCGTCGAGCGGCACCTCGGTCGTGCCGACCAGGCTGAGCGCGCCCTCGAAGGGAATCACGAAGGCGATGCGACCGTCGTCGTTCTGCAGCAGGTAGGCCTGTTCGCCCGCATACAGCCGCGGCACCACCAGGTGGCTGCCCTTCACCAGGCGCAGGGATTCAGGTCCGGCGTCGCCGACAATCGCCTTGCGCACTTCGGCGATCCACGGCCCGGCCGCGTTCACCAGGATGCGCGCCGCGCTTTCCCGCTGCGCCCCGTCCGCTGTCTGCAGCACCGCCTGCCATTCCCCGCCCGCGCGCCGCGCGCCGACCAGCTTCGTGCGCGCCATCACCTTCGCGCCGAGCTGCGCCGCGGACACCGCGTTGAGCAGCGTTAGGCGCGCATCGTCGGTGGCGAGGTCGGAGTAGGCGAAGCCGTGCGTGAATTCCCTGCGCAGCGGCGCGCCCCAGGGCGTGCCGCGCAGGGCCAGCGCCTCGGCCCGCTTCAAACTGGCGCCGCGCGCCAGGCCGTCGTAGAGCGCCAGGCCGAGCCTGATCATCCAGCGCGGGCGCTGCGCCGGGGTGTGCGGAATCACGAAGCGCTGCTCGCGCATGAGGTGCGGCGCGATGGCGAGCAGGGTCTCGCGCTCGGCGAGCGATTCGCGCACGAGGCCGAATTCATAGTGTTCGAGGTAGCGCAGGCCGCCGTGGATCAGCTTGGTCGACGCCGAGGAAGTCGCGCCGCCGATGTCGCCCTGGTCGACGATCAGCACTTTCAGGCCGCGGCCGGCGGCGTCGCGCGCGAGGCCGGCGCC
>CAJPFZ010000232.1 GCA_905339355.1 Burkholderiaceae bacterium | reverse complement strand
GGCGCAGTCCTGGGTCGAGGTCCGGGACGCACGCTCCACGGTGCTGCTGGCGCGAATGCTCGAGCCCGGCGAGACGGTGGCACTCGACGGCGTCGCGCCGCTGAAGCTGAAGATCGGCAATGCCGGCGCCACCGAGGTGATGTTTCGCGGCCAGCCGATGGACCTGGCGCCCAGTACGCGCGACAACGTCGCGCGGCTGGAATTGAAGTAGGTGGCCCTGATGAAAGACACCCCCGTTTCACTCGAGGAATACATCGAACCGGCGGCGCCGGCAGCACGCCACAGCCGCCAGGTGCTGGTGCGCTGGGGCTCGCGGGTGGTCGCCGTGGGTGGCGACGCACCGGTTCGGGTGCAGGCGATGACCAACACCGACACGGTGGATGCAATCGGTACCGCGATCCAGGTGAAAGAGCTGGCGGTGGCCGGCTCGGAGATGGTGCGCATCACCGTCAACACGCCCGAAGCCGCGCAGGCCGTGCCGTACATCCGCGATCAGCTCGACCGCATGGGCATCGACGTGCCGCTGATCGGCGACTTCCACTACAACGGCCACCGGCTGCTGACCGAGGTTCCTGCCTGCGCCGAGGCGCTCAGCAAGTACCGCATCAATCCGGGCAACGTGGGCAAGGGCGACAAGCACGACAAGCAGTTCGCGCAGATGGTCGAAGTGGCGGCCAGGCACGACAAGCCGGTGCGCATCGGCGTCAACTGGGGCAGCCTCGACCAGGAACTGCTCGCGCAGATGATGGACGAGAACGCGAAGCTCGCCGAGCCGTTCGAGCCGCAGCAGATCATGTACCGGGCGATCATCACGTCGGCGATCCAGTCGGCGCGGCGGGCCGAGCAGCTCGGCCTGCGCGCGGACCAGATCATCCTGTCGTGCAAGATGTCGGGCGTGCAGGATCTCGTGAGCGTCTACCAGGCGCTTGCAAAGCGCTGCGACTACGCGCTGCACCTCGGCCTCACCGAAGCGGGCATGGGGACCAAGGGCACGGTGGCGTCGACGGCCGCACTCGCGCTGCTGCTGCAGCAGGGCATCGGCGACACGATCCGCGTGTCGCTGACACCGCAGCCCGGCGAAGCGCGCACGCAGGAAGTCGTCGTTGCGCTGGAGATCCTGCAGTCGCTCGGACTGCGCAGTTTCAACCCGAGCGTCACCGCCTGCCCCGGCTGCGGCCGCACGACGAGCACCACCTTCCAGGAACTCGCCAAGCAGATCGACGACTACCTGCGCGCCCAGATGCCGCTCTGGAAGGAGCGTTATCCGGGGGTCGAGACGATGAAGGTCGCCGTGATGGGTTGCATTGTCAACGGCCCCGGCGAGAGCAAGCACGCCGACATCGGCATCAGCCTGCCCGGCACCGGCGAAGCACCGGCGGCACCGGTGTTCATCGACGGCGAGAAGGCGCTGACGTTGCGTGGTGAGCGCATCGCGCAAGAGTTCCAGACGCTGGTCGAGGACTACATCGAGAAGCGCTTCGGTGCCGCGACGACGGCGCATTGACGCCGGTCGCGTTTTCCCCTTCGCTACCCCAACACCCGCGGCTGCAAACACGGCCGCCTCACTGTTTGCTGACATGGCTGAACCCATCCGCGCCGTCAAGGGCATGAACGACATCCTGCCGCCCGGCGTCCCGCGCACCGAGAAGCTGCCCGACTCCGCGCTGTGGCAATGGTTCGAGACCACCGTGCGATCGGTGCTCGCCCGCTATGGCTACCAGAACCTGCTGACCCCGATCGTCGAGCCGACCGCGCTGTTCGTGCGGGGGCTCGGCGAAGTGACCGACATCGTCGAGAAGGAGATGTACTCCTTCGTCGACTCGATGAACGGCGACAAGCTGACGCTGCGCCCGGAGGCCACTGCCGGCATCGTGCGCGCGATGATCGAGCACAACGCGCTCTACAACGGCCCGCTGCGCATCTGGACCATGGGGCCGATGTTCCGCCACGAACGCCCGCAGAAGGGCCGCTACCGGCAGTTCCACCAGCTCGACGTCGAAGCGCTCGGCTACGCCGGGCCCGACGTGGACGCCGAGATGATCCTGATGGTGCGCAGCCTGTGGCGCGAACTCGGGCTGGTTGAAGGCAAGCATGTGCGGCTCGAACTCAACAGCCTGGGCCAGCCCGACGAACGCCGTGCCCACCGCGACGCGCTGGTGCGCTACTTCGAGCAGAACGCGACGCAGCTCGACGCCGATGCGCAACGCCGGCTGCACAGCAACCCGCTGCGCATTCTCGACACCAAGAACCCGGCGATGCAGGGCCTGGTCGAGGCTGCGCCGACGCTGATGGACTTCCTGGGCGAGGGGTCGCTCGCGCACTTCAACGCCGTGCGCTCCGTGCTCGACATGGCGGGGCTCGAGTACCGCGTCAACACGCGCCTGGTGCGCGGCATGGACTACTACAACCTGACCGTCTTCGAATGGGTCACCGACCAGCTCGGCTCCCAAGGCACGGTGTGCGGCGGCGGCCGCTACGACGGCCTGATCGAGCAGCTCGGCGGCAAGCCGGCACCTGCGGTGGGCTTCGGGCTCGGCATCGAGCGGCTGCTGCTGCTGATCCAGGAGCTTGCTTTGCCCGTGCCCGCTGCGTCACCCCGCGCCTACGCTGTGATCACCTCGCCGTCGGCGGTGCCGCAGGCGATGGCAACGCTCGAAACGCTGCGCGCGGCCGGCCTCGCGGTGCTGATGCACGCCGGCGGCGGCAGCATGAAGTCGCAGTTCAAGCGTGCCGACGCCAGCGGCGCACGCTACGCGCTGATCTTCGGCGACGACGAAGTCGCGCGCGGCGAGGTCGCGCTGAAGGATCTGCGCCAAGCCGACGCGCCGCAACGCAGCCTGCCGCTGGCGGGCGCGGCCCTCTGGGCGGCCGAACTCGACGAGCGCGCCACCCCGGCGGCCGCCCGGGTCCTCAACGCATAATCGCGCCTTCACCGAAAGCCCCTCTCTCCATGGCCAGCCATCTCGATCTCGAAGAACAAGAACAGCTCGACCAGCTCAAGCAGTTCTGGAAGCAGTACGGCAACCTCATCACCTGGGTGCTGATCCTCGTGCTGGGCTCGTTCGCGGCATGGAACGGATGGACCATGTGGCAGCGCGACCAGGCCGTGAAAGCCGGTGCGATGTACGACGAAATCGAGAAGACCGTGCAAGGCGGAGACGCCGATCGCGCGGCTGCCTTGCTGGCCAGCTTGAAAGACCGCTATCCCCGCACCGCGTTCGCGCAGCAGGCCGCATTGCTGGTCGCCAAGCTGCAGTTCGACAAGGGGCAGCTCGACAAGACCGGCGAGACCCTGGCCTGGGTCAGCGAGAACGCCGCCGAGGATGAATACAAGACGGTGGCACGACTGCGGTTGGCCGCCTTGCTGATGGATCAGAAGAAATACGACGAGGCGCTCAAGCAGCTCGACGGCGCCTCGGCCAAGGAGTTCGCGGCGCTGGTGGCCGATCGACGCGGCGACGTCCTGCTCGCGCAGGGCAAGAAGGACGAGGCCAAGGCCGCGTACCAGCAAGCCTGGACGACCATGGACAGCCAGGTCGAATACCGGCGGCTGATCGAGGCCAAGTTGACCGCGCTCGGCGCCGCGCCGGATGCGGCGGCCCCGAAGGCCGGCCCGGAGGCGTCCAAATGATGGCGCGAGGCCTGCTGCTGGCCGCGTTCGTCGCGTCTCTCGCAGCCTGCTCCAGCACCGAGAAGCCTAAGGCGACGCCGCTCGAATCGTTCACGCCGCAGCTCGCGGGCGAAGTGGTCTGGAACCAGCGTGTGGACGGCGTGCGATTCCCGATGACGGTGGCGGTGAGCCCCGGTGTGTTCACCGTCGCCGGTGACGACGGGACCGTGCTGGCTTTGGAAGCGGACACCGGGCGCGAACTGTGGCGCGGCAACGCCGGCGGCAAGCTGGCGGCGGGTGTCGGCAGCGATGGCCGCTTCGCCGCCGTCGTCACGCGCGATGGCGAACTCGTCACGCTGGAAGCCGGACGGGTGTTGTGGCGCAAGCCGCTCAACATGCGTGTCGCGACGGCGCCGCTCGTGGCCGGAGAACGCGTGTTCGTGCTTGGCGGCGACCGCAGCGTGCAGGCGTTCGATGCACAGGACGGCAGCCCGTTGTGGACGGCGCGGCGTCCGAGCGACCCGCTGACGCTGGCCCAGGGCGGTGTCATCGCAGCCTTCAAGGACACGCTGCTCGCCGGGCAAGGCTCGCGGCTGGCGGGTTTCGATCCGAACGATGGGGACTTGCGCTGGGAAGTGACGGTCGGGTCGCCGCGCGGCACCAACGAGGTGGAGCGCCTGGCCGATCTGGTGGCGCCGCCGGCACGGGTGGGCGACACGGTTTGTGTGCGCTCGTTCCAGGCGGCGGTTGGCTGCGTCGACGGCGAACGCGGTGCCCTGAACTGGACCAAGACGGTGGGCGGCACCGACGGCGTCGCCGCCGACGACCAGTCGGTCTACGGCGCCGATGCCAGCGACCGCATCACCGCGTGGAAGCTGGCGTCCGGCGAAGTCGCCTGGCAGACCGAGAAGCTGCTGTACCGCGGGCTCGCCGCACCGCTCGCGACCCCGAAAGCGGTCGTCTTCGGCGATTCGGAAGGCATCGTGCACTTCCTGTCGCGCGACAAGGGCGAGACGCTGCTTCGCGTGAACACCGACGGCAGCGCCATCGCGGCAGCGCCGGTCGTCGCCGGCACCACCATGCTGGTGGTGACGCGCAAGGGCGGCCTCTACGCCCTGCGTGCCCAGTAGATGGCTCCCTCCATCCGCGTCGCGTCTGCGCCCCGAGGGGGCGAGCTGCCGACTTTGGAGCGGCCCGGCGTCGGGCGCTTCGACGTCAGATGAAGCCCGTCATCGCC
>CAJPFZ010000231.1 GCA_905339355.1 Burkholderiaceae bacterium | reverse complement strand
CATGAAGGCCCGTGCCTCAAATGCGAACGCCCGGCACTGCTGGCGCAGGCCGGGCGATGAGGCAGCAGGAACATTGGCCGTGATCGAGAACGATGCAACGGCTTCGCCGCGAACCTCGGATCAGGCGTCGGCCTTGGTCTTCAGGACCTTGCGGCCGCGGTAGAAGCCGGTCGGGCTGATGTGGTGGCGCAGATGCGTTTCGCCGGTCGTCGGCTCGACCGCGGTGCCCGGCGTGGCAAGGGCGTTGTGCGCGCGGTGCATGCCACGCTTCGAGGGCGACTTCTTGTTCTGCTGAACGGCCATGGGATTCTCCTGGGTCTCCGGCGGCCCGCAGCACTCCGACATGAGGCCGCGGCGCTCGCGCCGGGAGGTGGGGCTGAACGCCTTCCGGACAGATATCCGGGCAGGGCGCCAGCCGAAAAGCCTGCAATTCTAGCATCACGCGCTCGGGTGACTGGCTCGGCCGCTGACCTCGAGTCAGTTGGGCGGGCCGCGTTTGAGGGCGGCCAGCGCCGCGAACGGGTTCGGCTTCTGTTCGTCCGGCTCATCGTCGTCCGGCAGCGGGAGCGGCTGCGGGCACAACTCGTGGCGCGGCACCAAGGGCATGGCGAGCAGCAGTTCGTCTTCGACAAGCGTCTGAAGGTCGAGCGAGCGCGTCAGCGCCAGCACGTCGTCTTCGGTGTCGGCGTCGAGCTGCGCCGCCGTGTCTTCGCCCTCGACGAACAGGAAGCTGCGCTCGGCCTGCAGCGGCGTCGCGACCGGGCCCAGGCAGCGCTGGCACACCAGCGACAGCCGGGCCGACGCCCGCAGATGCAGCCAGGTCTGCGGGGCAGCGCCGCGCACCGGGCGGGTCTCGCCTTCGGCACGCCAGGCGGCGAGGTCCGTGGCGGCGGGTTTGGCGTCGGCATGCGCCGCGTCGGCCAGACGATCGAGCGCGGCGAGCGGCCATTCGCCATCGAGCACCACGCCCTCCTTGGCGAAAATTTCCACGTCCAGATGCCGCGGATCGACAGGGCGGGATTTCATGGGCCTCTTCATCTGGCCGAGTGTACGTTTCGGCCTTCGCCGACATGGCAATGCGCTCATGGGCGGCGATGGGAGAATCCCTGCGCATGAGCGCACCCCATCCCCGGCTGATCCTCGCCTCGACTTCGCGCTATCGCCGCGAGCTATTGGAGAGGCTGCGCTTGCCGTTCGAGGTGCGCTCGCCCGAGGTCGACGAAACCGCCTTGCCCGCCGAGGCTCCAGCCGCGATCGCTTCGCGCCTGGCCCTGGCGAAGGCGCGCGCGGTGGCTGCACAGGCGCCGGGCGCCGTGGTCATCGGCTCCGATCAGGTGGCCGATCTCGACAGCCGGCCGATCGGCAAGCCGGGGACGCACGAACGCGCGGTAGAACAACTGCGTTCGATGAGCGGGCGCAGCGTGGTGTTTCACACGGCCGTTGCCGTCGTGCACGCCGAGGCGGGCTTCGAGGCGTCGGTGCTGGTGCCCGTCAACGTGCGTTTTCGCGAACTGAGCGACGGCGAGATCGAGCGCTACCTTCAGCTGGAGCAGCCCTATGACTGCGCCGGCAGCGCGAAATGCGAGACGCTGGGCATCGCGTTGCTTGCGGCCATCGAGTCGGATGACCCGACCGCGCTCGTGGGCCTGCCGCTGATCAAGACCTGCGAGTTGCTGCGCCGGGCCGGGCTGGACGTGCTCGCGGCATGAGCGGCAGCTTGTTCCTGGTGCCGAACGCGCTCGACTTCGGCGTGGGCAGCGAAGGCGCGGCCGCTTTGACCGACGTGCTGCCCGATCGCGCGATCCGCATCGCGGCGCGCCTGCCCTGCTGGGTGGCCGAGAACGCCAAGACGACGCGGGCGTTCCTCAAGCGGGTGGAGGCCCTGGTGCCGCTCGCGCAGGCGCTGCAATCGGTGCAGATCACCGAGCTGCCGCGCCCCAACAAGGGCGGCAAACCGGGCGCCCCAGTGCCGCCGCTGGATGCCCTGCTCGCGCCCGCACTGGCCGGGCAGGACATGGGCCTGATCTCCGAAGCCGGCCTGCCGGCGATTGCGGACCCCGGGGC
>CAJPFZ010000230.1 GCA_905339355.1 Burkholderiaceae bacterium | reverse complement strand
GCGTTGTGCGCAGTGAGGGCCTTGAGGCGTTCGACGGGCACCCCAAATGCCTAGAATCCTCGGACAGCCACGCGCCCCGGCATCCGTCGAGGCCCACCCCCGGTCACCCTCCATGGTTCCTCATCTCATCACCGCGCTCACCGGCCCGATCAACGAACTCGAGCAGCGCATCCTGGAGTCTCTGCCCGCCATCGAGCGCTGGTTCCGGCTGGAGTGGATGGAACACACCCCGCCGTTCTACACCTCGGTGGACGTGCGCAACGCGGGCTTCAAGCTAGCGCCGGTGGACACCAACCTGTTTCCCGGCGGCTTCAACAACCTGACGGCCGAGATGCTGCCCCTGGCAGTGCAGGCTGCGATGGCGGCGATCGAGAAGATCTGCCCCGAGGCGCGCAACCTGCTGCTGATCCCCGAGAACCACACGCGCAACAGCTACTACTTGATGAACGTGGCGCGGCTGGTGCAGATCTTCCACCAGGCCGGGCTGAACGTGCGGCTCGGCTCGCTCGACGAGAGCGTCAAGGCGCCGACACCGGTCGAGCTGCCCGATGGCAGCACGCTCACCGTCGAGCCGCTGGTGCGCACCCGCGGGCGGCTGGGATTGAAGGACTTCGACCCCTGCACCATCCTGCTCAACAACGACCTGTCCTCGGGCCTGCCCAAGGTGCTGGAGAACCTGCACGAGCAGTACCTGCTGCCGCCGCTGCACGCCGGCTGGGCGGTGCGGCGCAAGACCAACCACTTCCAGGCCTACGAGGAGGTGGCGAAGAAATTCGCCAAGCTGCTGGGCATGGACCCGTGGCTGATCAACCCGCTGTTCGCGCGCTGCGGCGAGGTCAACTTCTCCGACGGCACCGGCCAGGATTGCCTGATGAGCAACGCCGAGGCGCTGCTCGGCAAGGTCCGCCGAAAGTACAAGGAATACGGCATCCAGGAGAAGCCCTTCGTCATCGTGAAGGCGGACGCCGGCACCTACGGCATGGGCATCATGACCGTGCGTGACCCGAAGGACCTGTTGGAGCTGAACCGCCGCACCCGCAACAAGATGAGCATCATCAAGGACGGCCAGGAGGTCAGCGAAGTCATCCTGCAAGAGGGCGTGCCGACCTACGAACGGGTCAACGACGCGGTGGCCGAGCCGGTGGTCTACATGATCGACCGCTACGTCGTGGGCGGCTTCTATCGCGTGAACGCCGAGCGCGGCATCGACGAGAACCTCAACTCGCCGGGGGCGAGCTTCGTGCCGCTCGCCTTCGCCGAGTCGAACCAGCTGCCCCGCCCGGGCGTCAAGCCGGGCGCGAGCGCCCCGAACCGCTTCTACATGTATGGCGTGATCGCCCGCCTGGCAATGGTGGCGGCCAGCTACGAACTCGAAGCCACCGACCCGGACGCCGAGATCTACGAATAGGCGCGCCGCGCGTCCGGGGAGAAGTCGTTGCTGCACCGCAACAATTCCCCCCTGAGCCGGCCGGATTGAGCGGGCGATCGAGGCTGCTCCCGGCGGCGTGGGGCGCACAATCTCACTCCCAAAACAATGCCGCGCGGGGTCCGAGCCGCCGCGGTGGACCGTGATTCAGCACCGACCTGCATCGAGCCTGGCTGTCCTGACGCTGGGTGCCCTGGGCGTCGTCTATGGCGACATCGGCACGAGCCCGCTGTATGCGCTCAAGGAAATCTTCTCGCCCGGCCACGTGCCACTGACCCCAGGCAACATCCTCGGCGTGCTGTCGCTGATGTTCTGGAGCCTCACCGTCATCGTGTCGGTGAAGTACGTGATGCTCATCCTGCGCGCCGACAACAACGGCGAGGGCGGCCTGATCGCGATGCTCGCACTGGCCTCGCAGGCGGTGAAGCACCGGCCGCTGCTGCGCCGCCGCCTACTCGCGCTTGGCATCTTCGGCACGGCGATCTTCTTCGGCGACGGCGTCATCACCCCGGCGGTCTCGGTGCTCGGCGCGATGGAGGGCCTGGAGGTGGCGGCACCGGGGCTGGAGGATTTCATCGTCCCCTTGTCGGTCGGCGTGCTGACGGTGCTGTTCCTGATGCAGCGCCACGGTACCGGCGGCATCGGGAAGTTCTTCGGACCTGTGACCCTGCTGTGGTTCCTCGTGCTGACGGTGCTCGGCCTGCTGCACATCGCCCAGCACCCGGCGGTGCTCGCGGCGCTGAGCCCGCACCACGCCCTGCGTTTTGCGTGGGAGCAGCCCGGCGTGACCTTCGTCGCGCTCGGTTTCACCGTGTTGTGCGTGACCGGCGCCGAGGCGCTCTATGCCGACATGGGCCACTTCGGCAAGCGGCCGATCCGGCTTGCGTGGTTCGGCCTGGTGATGCCCGCGCTGGTCGTGAACTACTTCGGACAAGGGGCGATGCTGCTGCGCGCGCCCGAGAAAGCCGGCAACCCGTTCTTCGAGATGGCGCCGGCCTGGGCGCTGTACCCGCTGATCGCGCTGGCGACCTGCGCTGCGGTGATCGCCTCCCAGGCGCTGATTTCGGCGGCGTTCTCGATCACCAAGCAGGCGATCCAGCTCGGCTACATGCCGCGGCTGCGCATCTTGCACACCTCCGTGCGCGAGACGGGCCAGATCTACGTGCCGTTCGTGAACTGGGGCCTGTACGTGTGCATCGTCGGCGCCGTCATCGGCTTCGGCTCGAGCGGCCGGCTCGCCTCGGCCTACGGCATCACGGTCACGATCGACATGACGATCACCACGATCATGACCTTCTTCGTCATCCGCTACGGCTGGAAGTACTCCTTGTGGCCGAGCCTGGCGGCGACGGTGTTCTTCTTCGTCGTCGACGCCACCTACTTCAGCGCCAACATCATCAAGGTGCTGGACGGCGGCTGGTTCCCGTTGCTCATCGGCGCAGTCATGTTCACGCTGATGATGACCTGGAAAGAGGGCCGCCGGCTGATGGCCGAGCGGCTGCGCGACGATGCGATCGACCTGAAGAGTTTTCTCGAGGCGGTGTTCGTGAGCCCGCCGGTGCGGGTCGCCGGCACCGCGGTGTTCCTGGTCAGCGAGCAGGGCATCACGCCCAACGCGCTGCTGCACAACCTCAAGCACAACAAGGTGCTGCACGAGACCAACCTCTTCGTCACCGTCAAGCAGCACGAGGTGCCATGGATCTCGTTCGACCGGCGCGCCGAGGCCGAGTCGCTCGGGCATGGCTGCTGGCAGGTCACGCTGCATTTCGGCTTCAAAAACGAGCCCGACGTGCCGGAGGCGCTGGCATTGCTGCGCAACCGCGCGTTCCAGATCGAGCCGATGGAAACGTCCTTCTTCCTGTCGCGCGACATCGTCATCCCGACACTCGGCAGCGGCATGGCCGGGTGGCGGCAGAAGCTCTTTGCGGGAATGCACCGCAATGCATCGGCGGCGGCCGACTACCTGAGCCTGCCGACCAACCGCGTCGTCGAGCTGGGGTCAAAACTCGAGATATGAGCGCTACTACCTCTCCCTCTGGGTGAGGGCCGCCGGCACCCTCGCGCGTTTTGTGCAACAGTGGCGGCCCGTGCGCACCGCTTGACCCGACCCGCCATGAAGCTGTTGTTCGTCGCCGATCCGCTCGAAGCGTTCAAGACCTACAAGGACACCACCTACGCGATGATGCGCGAGGCGGCGGCACGCGGGCACGAGTTGCTGGCCTGCGAGCCGCGCGACCTGCTGTGGGAACGCGGCGGTCGCGTGAGCGCGCGCATGCGCGACATCAGGCTCACTGAAGACGCCCACGACTGGTTCAGCGAGCGTGCCACGCCCACGCTGGCGCTGGCCGACGTGGGCGCGGTGCTGATGCGCAAGGACCCGCCCTTCGACAACGAGTTCTTCTACGCCACCCATCTGCTGCAGCAGGCAGAGCGCGAGGGCGCGGCGGTGTTCAACAGGCCGGCCGCGTTGCGCGACCACCCGGAGAAGCTCGCGATCCTCGAGTGGCCCGAGCTGATCGGGCCGACCCTCGTGACGCGCGACGCCCATGCCATCAGGCGCTTCCACGCCGAGCACCAGGACATCATCCTCAAGCCGCTGGACGGCATGGGCGGCATGGGTATCTTCCGTGTCGGACCCGACGGCCTCAACCTCGGCAGCATCATCGAAACGCTCAACCGCGAGGGCGCGCAGACGGTGATGGTGCAGCGCTACCTGCAGGAGATCGTGGAGGGCGACAAGCGCATCCTGATCATTGGCGGCGAGGCGGTGCCGTATTCGCTGGCGCGCATTCCGCAGGGCAGCGAGATCCGCGGCAACCTCGCCGCGGGCGGCAAGGGCGTGGCGCAGCCGCTCAGCGCGCGCGATCGCGAGATTGCCGAGACGCTGGGCCCGACACTCGCGGCGCGCGGCCTGCTGCTGGCCGGCGTGGACGTGATCGGCGACAGCATGACCGAAATCAACGTCACCAGCCCGACCTGCTTCCAGGAGATCGCGCAGCAGACGGGCTTCGACGTCGCCAAGATGTTCGTCGACGCGCTGGAGGCGGCGCTGCGCGCCTGACCGGGCG
>CAJPFZ010000229.1 GCA_905339355.1 Burkholderiaceae bacterium | reverse complement strand
GCGCATCGCCGACAACGCCTGCTACGACAGCACCCAGGTGCCGCTGGGGTATTACGAGCATTACAAGGAAATGGTCTTCCTCGCCCGGCCCTCCGGGCCATTCACGGTCAACGGCGACGGCAGCTGCGCCGCCGCCCTGATTTTCGCCGGCCAGCGCGGCGCCGGGCAGCTGCGCGCCACCGCCGCGCAGAAGCTCGATTTCAGCAACTACCTCGAAGGCGCCAACCTCGCCAACTTCTCCGCCGCCGGCACGGTGTTCTCCGGCCCCACCACCTTCGAACGCGCGCCCGCGCAAGCGCCCGAGCAGGACATCGTCCGCTGCGTGCCCGGCACGCCCAGCGTCACCCCCGTCACCTCGCCGACGCTGGGCGCCAACCAGCTCGTCGCCTACGACACCGCCACGCGCACCCTGACGCTGGGGCGGCAGGGCATCACCACCATCGACTTGTACCCAGCCAACGCCCTGTTCGGCTGCGGCTGGTTCTCCGACGTGCGTGCGATCGGCAACGGCCTGAGGAGCTATTTCAATTTCCAGTTCATGGATGTCGGCGGCAGCGTCGGCCTCAACGGCTTCGTCTTCGCCCTGGTCGACGGATTGCGCAACAACCTCAACGTCTGCGGCGGCGGCAGCAGCCATCTCGGCTACTCGGGGGACAACGGTGTCACGCCGAAGATCAGGTTTCCCAAGATCGGCGTCGAGTTCGATCAGAGCCGCAATACCGGCTTCAGCGAGTCCGCCGACCTGAGCAGCAACCCCGGCCGCAACGACCCCTGCGGCGCATCGAGCTGCGGCGGCACGGCCGGCTTCAACAGCCACGCCGCCCTCGTGTATTGGGGACACGAGATCGCCAACGGCTTCGACGGCGTGACGCGGCCGGATGACGACGACAACGTGCACGGCTATCCCACGGCAGGCAGCCTGGCGAGCACGCGCCGCCCGCCGCGCAGTCACCTCGATCCGGCAATCGAATCCGGCATCGGGTTCGTGAACCTGCGGGGAGAGACTTCCATGGCTAACAATAGTTTCATCTATCATGTCCGCGTCGAGCTGACGCCAACGCGCACGCCCAACGCCGACGCCTCGCTCAGCAAGACCGCCGTGAACATCCAAGTATGGATCGACGAGGATAATGACGGCGACCTCAGCACTTTGACTTCCGGCGAAGCCGCCCTCAAGGACACCACCCGGCCGATGAGCCTCTACATGCTGAGCGACCCGACCTACACGCCGACGCGCAAACTCACGCAGACGGCCGACCTGTTCGACGTGCAGGAGGCGGCCTGCGTCAGCGGCGCCTGCCCGGCCGGCCAGGCCTGCGGCTCGGACAACATGTGCTATCGTCCGGCCCTGGAAAAGATACAGCTCGGCTTCACCGGCTCGCAGCGCACCTCGGACCAGCTGGTGAATATCAAGGACCTCTTTACGACATGGCTGCCCTGAATCGTGCCGTCCCGCAGGGACTGACAACGCGCCTGCGCCAGCAGGCAATCCTTGCTGCGAAGCCCGGTTCGATGGACGCCGCAGGCGGCACTTTTTCCCGCGGCTTCAGCCTCACCGAGATGGCGGTGGTGCTGGTGATCGTGGCGATCCTCATCGCCGGCCTGGTGATCCCGCTCGCCACCCAGCAGGACATCCGCGCGCGGCAGGACACGGAGAACATGCTGACCAACCTGCGCGAGGCGCTGCTCGGCTACGCCGCCAGCCATGCCGCGGGCGACGGCCGGCCCTACCTGCCCTGCCCGGACACCGACGACGACGGCCGCGAAAACCGCGCCGGCGGCGTGTGCACCGGCGGCATCCAGGAAGGCCGCATCCCCTGGGCCGACCTCGGCCTCGGCCGCAACGACGCCTGGAACAACCGCTACCGCTATCGCGTCACGGCGGCCTTCTCCAGCAGCGCCAACGGCTTCACGCTGGCCAGCGCCGGCGACCTCAACGTCTGCGCCGACGCCGCCTGCGCCGCCAGCGTCGCCGCCAGCGTGCCGGTCGTCGTGCTCTCGCACGGCGCCAACGGCGCCGGCGCCTTCAACATGAGCGGCGGCACCAACCCGGCGCCCGCCGGCGCCGACGAGCTGGAAAACACGGACGGCGACGCCA
>CAJPFZ010000228.1 GCA_905339355.1 Burkholderiaceae bacterium | reverse complement strand
GGGCCGGCAACGCCTGGTCGATGGCGGCTATGCCGACAACTCGGGCACCACCACGCTGCTGCGCGTGCTGCTGGACGACAAGCCTCACGGCAGCGCACTGCCGCGGCTCATCAACATCGACGGCAACCCGCCCGGGGAATCGGAGTGCGTGCGAAAGACCGACAAGCCGCCGATCCTGACGGCCGTTCGCGCGCTGCTGCAGGCCCGCACCGCGCATGCGGCACTGGCCGTGCAGCAGTTCAGGCAAACCGTCGGCGGGCGCTCGCTGGACGTGGTGCTGGATCTGGAAAAGACCCTCACCGACCCGGCACAGGGCGAGCGATGCGAGCAGCTGCGCCGCGCGCACCAGGCGCCGCTCGGCTGGTATGTAAGCTACACCGCGGCGAAGACGATGGCAGCGTCGGTCGACCACGGCGCGCTGCAGATCTGCGCGGTGCTCGGCGAAGCGTGCACGCTGGCGAGTCCGGCCGCGGTGAGGCGGCCCTGAGCGGACGAGCGGTGACGATTCCGCTGCCGGGCCCAGAGAGGTCAAATGGTCAGTAGCGCGCTGACACCGCAGCGAGCACCGTGCATGCGGCCAGCACCAGGTTGACCGCCACCAGCTGGCGAATGCGATTGAGGACCGCGCCGGCGGCAGGCCAGGCGCAGTCGTCGCAATGGCGGCGCAGCTTCGGGTAGAGGCCCAGAAGGATGTAGACGAACACCCCGGCCATGGCCAGCCCGAGCGCAAACATGACGTGCCAGCCCACCGGGGCGGCGGCGAAGCCCGTCTGCAGCAGCATCGCCACCCCGCTCACGAGAATGAGGACGACGGCGACGGCCACGAAGCGAAAGAACGGGTCGAACACCGCAACCCACAGCGGCAAACGCTGAGGCGGCTCCAAGAGGCGCGCGGCCGCGGGGCGCAGGCAGAAATACGCGAAGAACATGCCTCCCACCCAGACAATGGCGCTCGCGAGGTGCAGGAACAAGAGGATCGGCCGCATGCGGCCAGTGTAGGTTGCAGCCGAACTCCCGATTGCAGCCGGCGCGGGTCCCGGTCATCATCGCGGCACGTTGCGCCCCCCATACCGGAGTGCGCGGCACGAAGGTGCTCCGATGACCATGGCCCAAGCCGGCGCTGCCGGTAACGTTCTCTTCATCAGCCACAACGCGGCAGACCGCCCGTTTGCGCTGGCGCTGCAGTCGGCCATCCGGGAGCTGATCGACAGCGACACGCTGATCGACGTGCGCTACTCCACCAGCGACGAGGCGGGCCCGCAGGGCGGCGACGAGTGGCGTGAGTGGATCTACCGCCAGGTCGTCGAAGCGCGCACCGCCCTGATCGTGGTGACGCCGCATGCCCTGGGCAAGCCTTGGCTTCTCTGGGAAGCCGGCGCGTGCTGGGGCGCCGCGCTCGCGCAGAAGGCGGCGCGCGATCCGGCGGTGGACACTTCGGAAGACCACCAGGCCGACCCGCTGGGCGGACGGCTCAACGTCAGCATCGCCTTCGGGCTTGCGGAAACCGATTGCCCTGACCCCTTGCGCGGCGACCAGATCATCCAGGGCGCCAACCCGGAGCGGATCAGGCAGCTGTTGCAGCGCATCCTGCAGGCCCATGACATCCCGAGCCGCCTGCTGATCAAGGCCGGGGAGCGCATGCAGGGCGTGCTCGAACGCTATCTCCCGAAGGTGCGCGAGGCGATGCTGCAGGCACCGTCGCTCGTGAACGAGGCCAACGTTCAGGACTGGCTCTCGCGCCTGGACATGCTCGCGCGTTCGGACCGGCTTTCCGAACTCGGCGGCTTCCAGAGGTGGATGACTCTCGCGTTCGGCCGCGACGCCGATGCCGGCGGTGTTCCGATCGACGTTCGCCTGCACCGGCGCCTCGGCGAGCTTCATCTCGGCCAGCGGCAATACGCCCAGGCCGTCGAGCAGCTGACGCTCGCCAGGTGGGCCGCGCCGCGCGACATCTACGTGCTTCGCCCGCTGGCCGAAGCTGCGATGAAGCGGCTGCTGGCCGGGCGCGAGGATGCCGGCGACGACGCATCGTCGCGGCAGCAGATCGAGTCGCTCCTCGCCGCGATCGCGGAGCTGGACGACAGGGCCTTCGTGGCGAATCCGGATGCGGCCGCCCTGTACGGCAAGTACCTGCGCCGCGTGGCCGGCGACCGGGAAGCCGCAGTCCGCGTGTACGGCGCCGCCCTGCAGGCCAATGAAGACTCGTACTACCTTGCGGATCTGCTCGCGCAGACCCGGCTCGAGCTGGGTCTGAAGGACGAGGCGCTGGCCACATACCGCCAAGCCCTCGCGATCATCGAGCGCCTCGGCGAAAACAACGAGTGGAGCCACGCCACCGCCGCCACCGCCCAGCTGGCGCTCGGGAACCTCGGCGGCGCACGGGAGCGGCTCGCCGCCATCGCCGCGATGGAGCCGGTGCCGAGCGCCTCGACGATCGAGGCCGTGAGCCAGGGCCTGCGCGACGTCGCCGCGCGCGTGGGGGCGCCGCCCGATGCGCTCGACGAGCTGCTGGGCGTCTTGCGCCAAGCCAGCTGAACCCGAAGGAAGCGTGTACGACATGGACATCCGCACCGTCACCGTCGAACTGCTGCGGGCCGGACCGCGCCACAACCAGCTGATCTCGCCGCTCACGCAGTACCTCGGCATCTGCGGCAACGCGCCGGCGGGCAGAGTCACCCTGCCCTACGAGCATGGCGATCTGGAGCAGCGGCTGCAGGAGCTGCGCTATGGCGTCACCTCGGACGTGGATCCCACGCGCCCGAGCAAGATGCTCGATCGAACCGGGCTCGAGATGGCCGACATCCTCTCGGCCATCCCGGGTGTGTCCGGCTCGCTGAATCCCGAGAGCGAACGGCCGCAGACATTGACGCACCTGCGGATCGTGCTCTCGGCCTCCGAACTCGCGATGCTGCCCTTCGAGGCCTCGAAGGTTCCGACGGGTGGCGGCTCGGGCCCCGTCTGGCTGGCGCTGCAGTCGCGCGCGCCGGTGTGCATCACGCGGCAGATCCGCTCGGTGTCGGCCGAGGGCATCCGCTGGCCGCGCGATCCGCGCGTGTTGTTCGTCGCGGGGCCCGACACGCCGGTGGAAGAGCACGAACAGGCATTGATGCGCGCCATGGCCCCGTGGCGCGACCGCGACGGTTCGCTCAACGGCCGCCTGCTGACGCTCGATGAAGCGAAGCTCGCCGACATCTCGCGCGAGATCGCGGCAGCGGCGGCCAAGGGCACACCGTTCACGCACGTGCACGTGCTCGCGCACGGAGCGCCGATGGACGAGACGGACCGCTATTCGCCGGTGGGTCTCGTGCTGCATGACGAGGGGGTCGTTTCCGGCCGCAGGCTCGCAACGACCTTGACCTCGCTCGCGGAACGGGGCGTCAGCCGCCCGGTCGTCGTGACGCTCGCCAGCTGCGACAGCGGGCAGGTGTCGAACGTGCGAACGACGGACGCGAGCGTCGCCCACGATCTGCACGACCAGGGCATTCCCCTCGTCGTCGCATCGCAGTTCCCGCTCAGCGTCGAGGGCTCGGTGCCCTTCGTCGAGCGCTTCTACCGCGGCCAGTTCTGGGGCGAACACCCGCTCGTCTCGATGTACGAAGTCCGCCTGCTGCTGCACAGCGGCATGGGGCCGGATATCCACGACTGGGCGAGCCTGGTGGTGTACGAGGCGTTTCCGTCAGATCTTGGCGCGCAGCTGGAGGAGCTGTGCTACTGGCAGGCGCGCCGCGCGCACGACCGCGTGCTGGTGGCGCTGGAGGACGTGACCAGGCCAGCGGCAGGTCAATCGCCGCCCGCGACCGAACCCGAGTTGCAGGAGCTTTTCGACGAGCGCAGCCGGGAGGTCGAGGCAATGTCCGCGCGGCTTCCGACGCATGGCTCCTACGCACTCGAATGCGCAGGGCTGCGCGCCGGAGGTCGCAAGCGGGTCGCGCAGGCGGCGTTTGCGCTGGCGACGGGCACGGGCAGGACGGCCGCATGGCGCGAGGCGCTGCTGGCCGGCAGCCGCGACGGCCTCGAAGCGGCGCGCTCGGAATACTGGCGGGCCACGAAGTGC
>CAJPFZ010000227.1 GCA_905339355.1 Burkholderiaceae bacterium | reverse complement strand
GGCCGGGCGCAGCCTCGTCTCGAACGCGGTGAAGAAGTCCTCGGCCACCTTGGTGGCCGCCGCGTCGATGAGCCGCGAGCCGATCTGCGCCATCTTGCCGCCGACCTGCGCACGCGCGACGTAGCGCAGGCGCGTGCCGCCCTCTTCCTGCGACAGGTTCACGTCGGCCGAGCCCTTGCCGAAACCGGCCGGCCCACCCTGCCCGTCGAAGTTGATCGTGTAGCTCGTCGGCGCCTGCACGTTGGTCATCTGCAGCCGGCCCTTGAAGCGTGCGCTGACGGGACCGACCTTGACGGCGACCACGGCCATGAAGGTGTCGGGTTCGGTGCGCTCCAGCGACTCGCATCCCGAGATGCATTCCTTCAGGATGTCAGGGTCGTTCAGTGCCGCCCAGGTGGCAGGCAGCGGCACGGCGATCAGTCGGTCTCCGGTCAGTTCCATCGATGTGGTCGCTTGAGGGTCGAAGGTGACGATGATGCGCCGCCGCGCAATGCCCGGCCCAGGTCGGCGAGGCTGGCGAGGTTGTGCACCGGCAAGAGCCGGTCGACCTGCGGCAGCAGCGCGCGCACGCCCGCCGCGCGCGGCTCGAAACCGTCGTAACGCAAGAGCGGGTTGAGCCAGACGATCTGGTGCGCGGCGCGGCGCAGGCGCCCCGCTTCGGCGGCCAGGTCGCCCTGATCGTCGCGGTCCAGGCCATCGGTCATGAGCAGCACCGCGGCGTTCGAGCCGAGCACGCGGCGCGCCCACCGCCGGTTGAACTCGCCCAGGCAGGACGCGATGCGCGTGCCGCCTTTCCAGTCTTGCACCTGTGCGTCGGCCTGCTGCAGCGCCACGTCGGGGTCGCGGTTCTTCAGGCAGCGTGTGATGTTCGTGAGCCGCGTGCCGAAGGTGAAGGTGTGGACCTTCAGGTGACGCCGAGTCAGGCCGTGCACATAGTGCAGCAGCAGTCGCGCATAGCGGTCCATCGAGCCCGAGATGTCGAGCAGCACCACCAGCGGCGGCCAGTCACGGCGCACGCGCGTGAAGGCCGGGTTCAGCGTGTGGGGCTGACGCGCCATGCGCAGCAAGGTGGCGCGCAGGTCGAGCGTGCCGCCGGGCGCCGATTCGTGGCGCCGCATGCGCACCGGCGACACCGGCAGCGGCAGCTCTTCGGCGAGCTTCTTGGCCCAGTCGAATTCGGCCGCCGTCATGCTTTCGAAGTCGGCGTGCTGCAGCCGCTCGCGCTCCGAGAAGGTGAAGTGGGTGTCGAACTGCAGTTCTTCCTTCGCGCTCGCGTTGGCGGGGTTGGGCGGCGCCGGCGCTTGCGGCGCGGCGAGCGCTTCGGCGAGGCGGTTGCTGCGCGGCGAGCGCGGCTTGTCGCCGCGGCCGCTGATCTTGGGCAGCAGCTGCCACATCAGCTGCTCCAGCAGCTTGGGGTCGCGCCAGAAGGCGTCGAACGCGGCATCGAACAGCGCCTGCTGCTCGTGGCGGTCGAGCATCACCGCGCTCAGCGCGGCGTGCACGTCGTCTCGTCGCTCGATGCCCACGAGCTCGATCGCCGCCAGCGCCGCCAGCACGCGCTCGGGGCCGACCGGCATGCCGGCCTGGCGCAGCACGCGCGCGAAGTGGACGATGTTCTGGGCAATCATGGGGAAGCAGAAGGGATGGACATCTCGCGAGCGCAGTTCATCCTAGTCGAGCAGCGCGCGCGCCTTGAGTTCGTCGAGCAGCTTCGCCGTGTCGCCCCCGCCCATCCTCGCGATGTCGTCCTGGTACTTCAGCAGCACGCCCAGCGTGTCCTGCACCGTGGCCGGGTCGAGCCTGATCGTGTTGAGCGCGAGCAAGGCATTGGTCCAGTCGATGGTTTCGGCCACGCCCGGCGCCTTGAACAGGTCAAGCGTGCGCATGCGCTGCACGAACTCCACCACCTGCACGTACAGCCGCTCCGAGGCACCCGGCGCGCGGCGGCGCACGATGTCGAGCTCGCGCTCGACGTCAGGAAAGTCGACCCAGTGGTAGAGGCAGCGGCGCTTGAGCGCGTCGTGGATCTCGCGCGTGCGGTTGCTCGTGATGATGGTGATCGGCGGCGCCGCGGCGCGCACCGTGCCGTACTCGGGAATGGTGATCTGGTTCTCGGCCAGCACCTCGAGCAGGAAGGCGTCGAATGGTTCGTCGGCGCGGTCGAGTTCGTCGATCAGCAGGACGGGCGAACGCGTTTGCGTCAGCGCCTGCAGCAGCGGCCGCTCGATCAGCATGGCGCGTGAGTAGAGGCTTTGCGAGAGGCGTTCGCGGTCCACCTCGTGCGCCGCCTCGGCCAGGCGGATTTCCATCATCTGCCGCGCGACGTTCCACTCGTAGGCCGTCTGCGCGACGTCGAGCCCCTCGTAGCACTGCACGCGCAGCAGCGCGGCGCCGAGCCCGCGCGCCAGCGTCTTGGCGAGTTCGGTCTTGCCGACGCCCGGCTCGCCTTCGAGGAACAGCGGCCGCGAGAGCTTGAGGCTCAGGAAGAGCGCGGTCGCGAGCTGCCGGTCGCAGACGTAGTCTTCCGCCGCCAGCAGCGCGATGACGGCATCGACCGATTCCGGCAGGACAAGGGGCGCGGCGTCGGTCATCGCACCCGCCCTGCTCCGCTCTCATCGCGCGAGCGCTGCCGCCACCGCCCGCGACGCCATCACGCTGATCATCGCGGCGCGGTACTCGGCCGAGCCGTGCATATCGCCGTTGATGCCTGTCGACGGCAGCTTGACCGCCTTGGCCGCCTCGGGCGTGAAGTTCGCGGCGAGCGCGTCTTCCAGCGCCTTGGCGCGGAACACGCTGCTCTTGGCGCCCGTCACGGCCACGCGCACGCCAGCCGCGCTCTTGCAGACGAACACGCCGACCAGCGCGAAGCGCGACGCCGGCTGCCTGAACTTCGCATACGCCGCCTGCTGCGGGATGGGGAAGCTCACCGCCGTGATCAGCTCGCCGGGCGACAGCGCCGTTTCGTACAGGCCGGTGAAGAACTGCTCGCCCGGGATGCTGCGCTGGCTGGTCTGCACGGTGGCGCCGAGGCCCAGCACGGCGGCGGGGTAACACGCCGCCGGATCGGCGTTGGCGATCGAGCCGCCAAGGGTGCCCATGTTGCGCACCGCCGGGTCGCCGATGCCGCCTGCGAGTTCCGCCAGCGCGGGGATCGCCTTGCGCACCTCGGCCGACGCGGCGACCTCGGCGTGCGTGGTCATTGCGCCGATGACCACGTTGCCGCCATCGACGCGGATGCCCTTCAGGTCGCCCACGGCGCGGAGGTCGACCAGGCGCTCTGACGACGACAGCCGAAGCTTCATCGCCTGCACCAGGCTCTGGCCGCCGGCCAGGAATCGCGCGTCGCCCTTCATCGCGGCAGCCGCCGCGGCGCGGTCGGCGGGACGTTGGTAGTCGAAGCTGTACATGTGTGCTCCTTTGACGTTGCGTGTTCAGCGATTGACGGCGCGCCACACGCGTTCGGCGGTGGCCGGCATCGCGATGTCGCGAACGCCCAGCGCGTCGGTCAGTGCGTTGATGTAGGCGGCCGGCGAGCCGATCGCACCGGCCTCGCCGCAGCCCTTCACGCCCAGCGGGTTGTGCGTGCACGCCGTGACGGTGTGCGCGAGCGTGAAGTTCGGCATGTCGACGGCACGCGGCATCACGTAGTCCATGTACGAGCCGGTGAGCAGTTGGCCCGAGTCGGGGTCGTACTGGCAGCCTTCCATCATGGCCTGCCCGAGGCCTTGCGCGATGCCGCCATGCACCTGGCCGGCGACGATCATCGGATTGACGATGTTGCCGAAGTCATCCACCGCGGTGAAGCGTTCGACACGCGAGCGGCCGGTCTCCGGATCGACCTCGACCTCGCAGACGTAGCTGCCCGCCGGGTAGGTGAAGTTGGTCGGGTCGTAGAACGCGTTCTCGTTCAGGCCGGGCTCCAGCTTGTCGAGCGGGTAGTTGTGCGGCACGTAGGCGGTGAGCGCGACCGAGCCGAAGGGCACCTTCTTGTCGGTGCCGGCGACCTTGAACTCTCCATTCTCGAACTCGATGTCGGTGTCGGCCGCTTCGAGCAGGTGGGCCGCGATCTTCTTGCCCTTGGCGATGATCTTGTCGACCGCCTTGACGATCGCCGTGCCGCCCACGCTCAGCGAGCGGCTGCCGTAGGTGCCCATGCCGAAAGGCACGCGGCCGGTGTCGCCGTGCACGATCTCGACGTTCTCGACCGGGATGCCGAGCTTGGCGGCCACCACCTGCGCAAACGTGGTCTCGTGCCCCTGGCCGTGGCTGTGCGAGCCGGTGAACACGGTCACGGTGCCGGTCGGATGCACGCGCACCTCGCCCGCCTCGAACAGGCCCGCGCGTGCGCCGAGCGCGCCGGCGATGTTGCTGGGCGCCAGGCCGCATGCTTCGATGTAGCAGCTGTAGCCGATGCCGCGCAGCCGGCCCTTTGCGACCGACTCCGCCTTGCGCGCCGGGTAGCCCGCCACGTCTGCCAGTTCCAGCACCTTGTCCAGGTGGGCCGCGTAGTCGCCGGTGTCGTAGGTGAGGCCCACAGGCGTCGCGTACGGGAACTCGGTGATGAAGTTCTGGCGTCGGATGGCCGCCGGGTCCATGTTCATGTCGCGCGCCGCCGTCTCGACCAGCCGCTCCACGACGTAGGTCGCCTCGGGCCGGCCCGCGCCGCGGTAGGCGTCGACCGGCGCGGTGTTGGTGAACACCGCCTTGACCTCGGCATAGATTGCCGGCGTCTTGTACTGCCCCGCGAGCAGCGTGGCGTACAAGATGGTCGGCACGCTCGACGCGAAGGTCGACAAGTAGGCGCCCATGTTGGCGATGGTCTTCACGCGCAGCGCGAGGAAGTTGCCCTTTTCGTCCATCGCCAGTTCGGCGGTGGTCGCGTGGTCGCGGCCGTGCGCGTCGGTGAGGAACGATTCGCTGCGCTCGGCCGTCCACTTGATCGGCCGGCCCACGCGCTTGCTGGCCCACACCAGCGCGGTCTCCTCGGGATAGAGGAAGATCTTCGAGCCGAAGCCGCCGCCCACGTCGGGCGCGATCACGCGCACCTTCGACTCGGGCAAACCCAGCACGAACGCGCACATCAGCAGGCGCTCGACGTGCGGATTCTGGTTGGCCACGTACAAGGTGTAGCTCTCGTCGTGCCGGCTGTACTGCGCATTCGCCGCACGCGGCTCGATCGCATTCGGGATCAGCCGGTTGTTGATGAACTCGAGCTTGCTGACCTTGTGCGCGCGGGCGAAAGCGGCATCCACTGCGTCCTTGTTGCCATGGCCCCAGTCGTAGCAGACGTTGCCCGGCACCTCGTCGTGCACGAGGCTCTTGCTGCTCTCGACGCTCTTGATGTCGATCACCGCCGGCAGTTCCTCGTAGACGACATCGACCAGCTCGGCTGCATCCTTGGCCTGCAGCGCCGTCTCGGCCACCACCAGCGCGACCTGGTCGCCGACGTGGCGCACCTTGCCTTGCGCGAGCACCGGGTGCGGCGGCTCCTTCATCGGCGAGCCGTCCTTGCTGTGGATGAGCCAGCCGCAGGGCAATCCGCCGACCTTGGCGTCGGCCAGGTCGGCACCGGTGAAGATCTGCAGCACGCCCGGCGCCTTCAGCGCGCGGCTGGTGTCGATCGACTTGATGCGCGCATGCGCGTACGGCGAGCGAAGGAACACGCCGTAGGTCTGGCCGGGCAGCACCACGTCGTCGGTGTACTGGCCCGCACCGGTGAGGAAGCGCCGGTCCTCGCGCCGCTTGAGCGACTGACCGATCGGCGAAACGGGAGGTTGGGACATGTCCGTCATGGCAGTCTCCTTCGCATCAGGCCGTGACCGTAACCTTGCCGGACTGGCAAAGCTGGACCGACTTGACGATGTTGTGGTAGCCCGTGCAGCGGCAGATGTTGCCGTCCAGGCCCTCGCGGATCTCTTGCTCGGTGGCGTCGGGCTTGTCCTTGAGCAGCTGCACCGCCGACATCACCATGCCGGGCGTGCAGAAGCCGCACTGCAGGCCGTGGCACTCGCGGAACGCCGCCTGCATCGGATGCAGCTCCTCGCCCTGCGCAAGCCCTTCGATGGTGGTGACTTCACCCCCTTGCGCCTGCAGCACCAGCATCGAACACGACTTCACTGCGCGCCCGTTGAGATGCACCGTGCAGCTGCCGCACTGCGCGGTGTCGCAGCCGACGTGGGTGCCCGTGAGACGAAGCTGCTCGCGGATGAACTGGACAAGAAGCATGCGCGGATCGACGATTGCCTCGACGGTCTTGCCGTTGACGGTCAATGAAACTGGGACGTTCACTTGGTGTCTCCTCAAGTCTGGCGGTGGATTCAATCGAGGGTCGATGCACACCCTGGCGAGTTGAATTGCGCTCGCTCACGCGGAGGAGCACAGCAGCAAATGATCTGCATTCGCCGCCTCCGGAAATACTTAGGCGATACCCGTAGAGAAGCACGTCGGTGCGCGCAGCGCACTCAGAAAGACAAACCCCTCCCGACCATTGCAGTGGGGAGGGGTGGGTGGCTGACGCCACCAATTTGGGGCTCCGGAGGATTGAAGTCCGGGGCTCCTGGCGCGCAGAGACTGCGCCATGGGGTTGCCTGCAAGCAGGCACCTCAAAGTTAGACGCCTGCGACTGTCAGGTCAAGACCGGCTGTCGCTTCGGCTGAGATGGATCAAGCCGGCCGCGCCTTCATGATCTCGTCGACCAGCGCGCCCACCTTGTCGGTCACGGCCCGGTCCATGGCGATGGGCCGGCCCCACTCGCGCTGTGTCTCGCCGGGCCATTTGTTGGTGGCGTCCATCCCCATCTTGCCGCCCAGTCCGCTGACCGGCGAGGCGAAGTCGAGGTAGTCGATCGGCGTGCGCTCGACCAGCGTGGTGTCGCGCACCGGGTCCATGCGCGTGGTGATGGCCCAGATCACCTCGCGCCAGTCGCGCACGTTCACGTCGTCGTCGGTCACCACGATGAACTTGGTGTACATGAACTGGCGCAGGAAGCTCCACACACCGAACATCAGCCGCTTGGCGTGGCCCGGGTAGCTCTTCTTGATGCTGACGACCGCCATGCGATAGCTGCAGCCTTCCGGCGGCAGATAGAAGTCGACGATCTCCGGAAACTGCTTCTGCAGGATGGGCACGAACACCTCGTTGAGCGCCACCCCGAGCACCGCCGGCTCGTCGGGCGGCTTGCCGGTGTAGGTCGAGTGATAGATCGGGTCGCGCCGGGAGGTGATGCGCGTGATCTCGAACACCGGAAACCAGTCCTGCTCGTTGTAATAGCCGGTGTGGTCGCCGAAGGGCCCTTCCAGCGCATGCAGGTAGCCGCCCGATTCCTTCAGCCGCACGCCCAGTTCGCTCACGCCGGTGAACCCCGGCTCGGCCAGCGGGATGTGCCCCTCGAGCACGATCTCGGCCGAAGCCGGCACCTGCAGCATGACGCCGCTGTCGCCGACGCCCGAATCGACCACTTCGGTCCGGCTGCCACGCAGCAGGCCGGCGAACTGGTACTCCGACAGGCTGTCGGGCACCGGTGTCACGGCGCCGAGGATGGTCGCCGGGTCGGCGCCCAGCGCCACGGCGATCGGAAACGGCTTCCCCGGGTTGGCCAGCGCGAAGTCGCGGAAGTCGAGCGCCCCGCCGCGGTGGGCGAGCCAGCGCATGATGACGCGGTTGCGCCCGATCAGCTGCTGGCGATAGATGCCCAGGTTCTGCCGCCGACGCGAATTCGGAATCGACTGCGGCCCGCGAGTGATCACCAGCCCCCAGGTGATCAGCGGTCCGGCGTCGCCCGGCCAGCAGAATTGGATCGGCAAGCGGCCGAGGTCGACGTCGCTGCCTTCCAGCCGCTCCTCTTGGCAGGCGGCGCGGCTCACGATCGCCGGCTTCATGTCCCACAAGGCCTTGGCCATTTGTAACAAGCGGCCCGCGTCCTTCACGCCCTTGGGCGGGTCAGGCTCCTTCAGGCTGGCCAGCACGCGGCCCACGTCGCGCAGCTCGCTCACCTCGGCGGCGCCCATGCCCATCGCGACCCGCTTAGGCGTGCCGAAGAGGTTCGTCAAGGCTGAAATTTTGTAACCAACGGGTTGTTCGAAGAGCAGCGCCGGGCCGCCCGATCGCAGAACCAAGTCGCTGATCGCTGTCATTTCGAGCCGCGCCGATACTGGCTTGGCGACGC
>CAJPFZ010000226.1 GCA_905339355.1 Burkholderiaceae bacterium | reverse complement strand
GCCAGCACCGACAGCATCACCGCCAGGCTCAGGAACGCGAGGCCCAGGAGCACGGAGCTGAACATGAAGCCAGCGTAGGGCTCCAACCCGGCCGCGCCGATCTGCGTGGCAAGCAGCACCGCGACGAGACCGAAGCCCACCAGCGTCGACAGGCTCAGCGCCGCGGCGAGCCCGAGGTACTTGCCGAGCAGCAGCTCGAAGCGAGTGATCGGCAAGGCCAGCAGCAGGTCCAGCGAGCCGCGTTCGCGCTCGCCGACGATGGCGTCGAAGCCGAGCAGCAGCGCGATCAGCGGGATCAAATAGATCACGAGGCTGACCAGGCTAGTGATCGTGAACTCGATCGAGCGCAAGCCGACTGCGCCTTGCTGGGCTCCCCCGAAATACGCGATGACCAGCGCGAAAACGGTGAACACGAGCGCCACCGCCAGCACCCAGCGGTTGCGCAAGCGGTCGCGCAGCTCCTTGAGCGCGATCGTGAAGACTTGTCTGAATTCCATCTCGGCCTCAGTCGGCGAAGCCGAAGAACACATCCTCGAGCGAGGGCTCGTGGATCCTCAGGTCGAGCACCGCGCCGCGCAGGCCGCCGAGACCGCTCAAAGCCGCCATCACGGCCATCTTCGCATCGCGCGGGCAGCTCGCGTGCAGCTGCGTGCCCTGCCAGCGCTGCGCGCTCACCGGCAGCGGCGCAAGCGCCTCGCGCACCGCCGCGCCGCCGGTTTCGCTCGTGTGCACCTCGAGCCGCAGCGGCAGGTCCATCTGCTCGCGCAGCTGCTGCACGCTGCCGAGCGCCTGCACGCGGCCGCCCGTGAGGATCGCCAGGCGGTCCACCCGCTCCTGCAGCTCGGCCAGGATGTGGGAAGTGAGGATGATCGTCACGCCCTCGTCGCGCAGCTGCCGCAGGATGACGTAGAAAGCGCGGATGGCCTCCGGGTCGAGCCCGGTGGTCGGCTCGTCGAGGAACAGCACCTGCGGACGGCCGAGCAGCGCCTGCGCGAACCCGAGGCGCTGGCGCATGCCCTTGCTGTACTCGCGCACGGCACGCCCTGCCGCATGGTCGAGGCCGACCCGATCGAGCGCGGCCTCGCAGTCCCCGAGCGGTGCATCCTTCAGCCGCGCAAAGAAGCGCAGCGTCTCCAGGCCGCTCAGGTTGTCGTACAGCACGACGTTCTCGGGCAGGTAGCCGATACGGCGCCGCACTGCGCGAAAGCCGCGGCCGGTCACGGGCGCGCCTTGGATGCGGATCTCGCCGGCCGTCGGAGTCACGAGCCCCAGCATCATCTTAAACAGCGTGCTCTTGCCGGCACCGTTGTGGCCGATCAGGCCGAACACCTCGCCGCGGTGCACGTCGAGGTCGACGCCGTCCACGGCCTGCACCGCGCCGTAGTGCTTGACCACGCCGCGCAGTGCGATCGCGGGCGCGTCACTGCGCGCTGGGGTAACGCTTTGCATTCCACTCTTTCGCTGTGGTGTGTGCCGGCCGCATGCGCGGCTTGGGGTCGACCACGCTCGGCACCCGCAGCACCGGAAACTGCTGGCCGACCAGGCGCAGCGCCTGCACGGCGGGGCTGGCCATCAGAAGCCGGGCCGACGGATGCTGGAACACGAGCCGGTCGACCATGTCGTTGGCTTCGTAGCGCACGTCGCCGCGGCCGTCGCCGTCGCGGTCCCAGCCGAGGTAGTTGTCCCAGTGGTTGCCGCTCTCGGCGCCCCAGGTTTCGTCGCGCGCACCGACGTAGCGCACCTGCTCGCGGTTGCCGACGAAGTCGTTGCCCTCGACCCGGTTGCGCGTCGAGCCGGCCGCGAGGTGCACGCCGACGCGGTTGTCGACCACCAGGTTTCCCTTGAGCGTGGCGTACTCGACGTCGTAGATGAAGAAGCCGCGTGCGTTGCCGGCCACCACGTTGTTCTCGATCACCGAGTCCTGCAGCGTGCGCAGCATGATGCCGTGGTCGCTGTTGGCCCAGGCGCGGTTGTTGCGCACGACCTGGTCGCGCACTTCCATCAGCGCGAGCCCGCCGCGGTTCATGTAGGAGTCGTTGTCCTCCCACAGGTTGTGGTACGAGTTCATGTAATGCGTGCCGTAGCGGCTGTGGTGCAGCCGGTTCTTGCGGAACACCGCGTTGTGCGACACGTCGACGTACAGCGCGTCGCGAACGAAGCTGATGTGGTTGCCGATGATCTGCGCGCCGGTGGTGTTGTAGAGCTGCACGCCGTTGCCGCGCTGCGAGGAGCCGTATTCACGCTTGCCGACGATGAGGTTGTGCTCGATGCGCACGTCGTTGGCCTTCTCGATCCACAGCCCGAACAGGTTGTAGACGAGGTCGTTGCGCCGCACGACCGCGCGGTGCGAGCCCGGCGCGAGGTAGATGCCAGCGTTCTGCGCCAGCAGGCTGTCGCCGGAGTCGCGCACGATCAGGCCCTCGATGGTCACGTCAGGCGCCTGGACGCGGATGGTATCGCCGCGCATGCCGCCGCTGATCGTCGGCCGCTGCAGGCCGCGCAGCGTCAGCGGCTTGGTAATGCGCAGGTTGCCGGCGTACTGGCCGCGCTGCACCTCGACCACGTCGCCGGCTGCAGCACGGTCGATCGCCGGCTGGATGGCCTCGCTCGGCCGCACGGTCCACGTCGCGGCCTGCGCGGCGCAGCCGGCGGCCAGGGTCAACAGGGCGAGCAGGCGCTTCATCAGATCACCAGCCAGCCCATGCTTCGCAACGCGAGGAACAAGGCCGCGCCGATGAGCAGGTTCTTGAAGAAGACGTAGCAGACCATGTCCATCACGGACGCAGCCCGGTAGTTGTCGCGCCACCACGGGCCGTCCTTGACGTAGCGCTTGGCGCGCAGGCGGACCAGCACCTCGTAGACGCTCCAGCCGAACCACCAGCCGATGACGGCGCCGGCCCGCAGTTCGCCGAGCGCAGCCAGCACCCAGGCGAGCGTCACGGCAACGGCCAGCCCGATGCCGGCGGCGCGCAGCAGCCTGTGCGGTGCGCCCACGCCGCGTTTCCACGGCCAGAGGTGGTCGACGACCTCTGCCCAGGCGCGTTCCACGAACGTGCGGGCGACATATGGCCGGGGCACCGGGTCGGTGGGCATGCGGGGATCGACGGTTTTCATGCGGCACGCTTCGGCTGCTCGGCCGGCACCGGGTAGATGGGGATGAAGTAGCCGTCACGGCCAATGGGCGTGAGCGGCAGGCCATCGCGCTCGCGGCGCTTGCGCTCCTTGGCGAGCGGCGGGCAGGCGTGATCGTCGGTGTAGAGCACCATGCAGTCCAGGCAATGCAGGCACTCGCGGTGATCGATGCGGCCGTCGGCGTCGATCGCCTGCGCGCCGCAGCCGACCGCGCAGGCCTTGCAGCTGTTGCATTCCTGCTTGCGGCGCAATCCGAACCAGCGGAAGGTCGAGGGCATGGCGAGTGCGCCGCCCAGCGGGCACAGGTACTTGCAGAACGGCCGCTCGATGAAGATCGAGATGCCGAGGATGCCGCCGGCGAACAGCGTGTACGGCCATGCGCGCTCGAACCAGCCGATCAGGAAGGTCGTCTTGAACGGCTCCACCTCGGCCAGCATCTCGGCCCAGCCCATCGAGAACATCGACACGCCGAGCAGGCCGAAGAAGACTCCGTACTTGACCCACTTCAGCTTGTCGTGCAGCGCGCGCGGCAGCTGGAACTGGAAACGCCGCAGTCCGATCGCGCCGCCGACCTTGTAGAGCAGCTCCGACAGCGAGCCGAAGGGGCACAGCCAGCCGCAGAAGAGCCCGCGCCCCCAGACGAAGACGGTGACGATGATGAAGACCCAGAACAGGAAGATGAAGGGGTCGCTGAGGAACAGCTCCCAGGTCCAGTGGAACAGCAGCGCGTGAAACCACGTCAGCACCTGGGTGATCGAAGGCTGCGCCATCAGGCCGAAGCCGACGAAGCCGATGCTCACCACCCAGGCCGAGTACTTGAAGACATTGACCGGCCACTTGTTCTTGCGTGTCGCACGCCGCGTGAGCTGCTCGCGAAACGCGTAGACCACTGCCACCGCGACCAGTAGCACGCTGAACAGCACGATCTGCGTGGCACGCGATTTCCAGACCTTGACCCAGGTGGGCTCCGGCTTCTCCAGCTTGGGCCGGCCACCCTCGAGCGCCCAGGCCGGCAGCCAGTACTCCGCATCGAAGCTCGTGAAGCTGCGGGTGCCGGTGGCGCGGTCCACGCGGTTGCCGAGCAAGCTCAGCTTCCACGGGTAGGCGGCGGAGAAGGCACCCGAACGCACGATGAAGATGCCCGACTCGCTGAACGCCGGCGCGCCGGGCGCCGCCAGACCGTAGAGGTTGAGGTAGTCGAGGTCGCGGAAGGTGAAGGCGTCCATGCCCTGGCGCACCTGGATGCGGTCGTAGATGCCGCCGCGCACGAAGCCCGATCCCTTGAACGATTCGGCGCCGCGCGTGCGCACGATGAACAGCGCATGCTCGCCCGGCTTGAGCTGCGCCATCAGATTGGTCCAGGCCGTGTCGCCCAGCAGTGCGCGGCCGATGTCCGGTTGATTCAGGTAGCCGAACCACAGCTCGATGAAGGGCGTGCTGCTGCGCTCCAGACCCAGCTGGTCCGGCATCACGACGAGCCGCTTCACAGCGCCCTGGTCGACCAGCGTCGCCCAGTCGGACTTCTGGTCGGTGGTGATGAACTTCGCCTGCGCGCGGATCGTCGGCGCGAGGATGCCGGTCTGGCGCGCGATCGCCGCTCCCGACATCGTCATCACCTGGTTCTGCGCGATCACCGTGACGGTGGCGCCGGAGATGGCGTCGATGCCGACCACGCCCTCGTCGGGGCGCGAGCGGCCGATCTCGAGCTTGTCGCCGACGTACTTGCCGAGATACTGCTCGTTGAATCGGGTGAGCGCGCTTTCGGGAATGCCCAGCAGCAAGATCGGTTCGGAGTGCTTGAGCACCTTCACGCCGACGAAGCGGCCGCTCGTGTCCATGCCGATCAGCGTGATCACCGGTTTGCCCGAGTAGGCCGGCGTGTCGGTGATGTCGGTGGACAGCATCACGTAACCCAGCAATTTGCGCTGGCCATCGACCTGGGCGTAGGCCTCGACATACGGCGGCTGCCCCTTGCGCTCGGAGAACGAGGTCGCGCCGGGAAACACCTCGCCGCACGGCGCCAGCTCGCACAGCTTCTTCGTCGTGTGGATTTCGTCGGGCAGTGCCGCCTCGTAGGCGTTGGCCCACAGCACGGGCGATGCGAGCAATGCAGCGGCGACTGCGCAGCAGCGCAGAAAGAGGGACAGCAGGTTCATGGGCTCGGCAGGCCCCGCGCGCCGCAGCGCGCGGGAGGGTTCACGGTCAGGCTTCGACGATCATGCGGCTGCGCATCTCGAGGTGCAGCGCGTGGCAGAAGTGCGTGCAATAGGCCCAGTACACGCCAGGCTTGTCGGCGATGAAGGTCACGGACGCAGTCTCCTGCGGATTGACGATGAAGTTCACGTTGTACTTCGGAATCGCAAAGCCGTGCGTCAGGTCCTGCACCTTGTCGAGGTTGGTGAGGATCAGCGTCACCTCGTCGCCCTTCTTGACCTTGAACTCGCGCAGGCTGAACGCGGGCGCCTGCGAGGTCATCTTGACCGTCACCTTGCGGCCGTTGCGCACGACGCCGCTTTCCTTCGGGTCCTTCACCGCGTTCGGGAAGTCGTCGATCGCGTAGACCTGCTTGGGACGCACCAGCTCGCGCTTGAAGATGATGAAGTCATGCGGCTCGCCGCGCACCGGGTGATCGGCCACCAGCACCATCTTCTCGCCCGAGATGTCGATCAGCTGTTCGTTCTCGGGGTGCAGCGGCCCGGCGGGCAGGAAGCGGTCCTTGGAGAACTTGCAGCCCACGCAGAGCCACTTGCCGTCCGCCGCCACGGTTTCCGACTGGGAGGCGTTGACGTGTCCCGGCTGGTACTGCAGGTCCAGGCGGTCGACGACGTACTTGCTGTTCTTGTCGCCGGCGTGAAACTTGATCGCCGCCTCGACGTTCCACTTGACGAGCTGGCTGTCCAGGAAGAGCGTGGTGTAGGCGTTGCCGCGGCCGTCGAAGGCGGTGTGCAGGGGGCCGAGGCCGACTTCGACTTCGGCCGCGATGGTCTTGTCGACGTTGTCGAGCTTGCCGTCGAACCACTGGAGCACCTTCGCGAGGTCGATCACCGTGCAGGTCGGCGACAGCTTGCCGGCGCAGATGAAGTACTTGCCGTCGGGGCTGGCGTTCACGCCGTGCGGGTTCTTGGGCACGCTCACATAGGCCGTCAGCGCGGTCTTCGGGTCGGCGTTCGACGCGCGCGTGCCGTCGACCACCGGCACCTTGGAGTCGCCGTAGGTCTTGAACTTGCCGGCCTTCACCGCCTCCTCGATGCGAGCGATGTTGAAGAACAGGCAGGCGTCGCGTTCGGCGGACATCATGTCCTCGTACTTGGCGCCGCCTTCGACGTTGTACTGGTTGGTCGCCGCCAGCTTGCCGTCATACGACGTGGCCGCGAGATCGCAGTTGCCGTCGATCAGCACCTGCCAGCGAACTTCCATCGACTCCGCATCGACGCAGGAGAACAGCGTGCGGTACTTGTCCGCCTTCTCGAGGTCACCGCCGGCGTTGGGCAGCGGAATATGGAACTCGGCGCCGCAGAACACGCGCGTCGTGTAGTTGATCGCCGGATCCACCGGGTCGCGCTTGTCCGGGAAGATGCCATGGAAGCCCTGCACGTTGGGCAGCTCGGTGATCTTGTCGCACACGAAGTAGTCGAGCCGAATGCGCGCGATGCGGCTGTTGATCTTGTCGTTGATCCAGGCATAGCGTCCGTCGTAGTTGCCGTCCTTGTACGAGGCGTGGGTGTGGTGGGTGTCGGCGACCGTGTACTTCAGGCTGCCGTCGGGCTTGGTGCCCATGATCTTCTTCGACTCGTTGGTGATGCCCCAGCCGACCAGCGCGTCCGGAACGAAGCACGGAATGCGCGTGATCTCGCGGCCGGACGGCAAACCCAGCACGCGCATGTCGCCGGTGTGGCCGCCGCTCCACAGGCCGTAATAGGTGTCGAGCTCGCCGGGCTTGAGGTGGACTCCGCCACCGGGCTCGCCGGCGTGCGAATCGGCGCCCGGCACCGACGATGCCTTGGCGGCCACGGGCGCCGTCGCCGGCTTGTCGGAACAGGCCGCCATGCCGACACCGGCCAGGCCGGCCGCAGCGGCAGTATTCAGGAATTTACGACGGGCCATCACGGCCTCTTGTCCCGACAACTTCTTCGCGCCTTCGCTCATGAATATTCCTTGGGTAGGTCAAATATCACGCACGGGGAATGCGGCAACACGCCTCGTGCACATTGGATTTTTCGCAGGCCGCATGATCCGGGCCGTTGGAGCCGGCGGACTTGAGCTGCGTCAAGCCCTTGACAGCTTTGCTGGCCTCCCCGGGGTCGTCCCAATAGAATCGCGCCGACTTCAACCTCCCAAGCTCTCATCGAATTGCCATGAAAAACCACACACTGGTTATTGCCTTTTCCGCCGCAGTCTTGCTCAGCGCCTGCGGCAAGCCGGACACCTCTGCACCTGCCTCCACGCCGGCGCCTGCCCCGGCGGCCGCGCCCGCGGAGCCGGCAGTCGCCGAGAACACGGCCGGCAAGTCGGTCTACAACAAGACCTGCGCCATGTGCCATGCGGCCAGCGTCGCGGGCGCTCCGAAGCCGGGCGACAAGGCCGATTGGGGTCCGCGCATTGCGCAGGGCAAGGACGTTCTCTACAAGCACGCCATCGAAGGCTTCACCGGCAGCAAGGGGCAGATGCCACCCAAGGGCGGCGCCACCGCGCTGTCCGATGACGACGTGAAGGCCGGGGTCGATTACATGGTCGGCCTGTCGCGTTGAACGACGGCGCTGCCATGGACACCGTGACGCCATTGCGCCACGCCGACGGCAGCTTGCCGCCGGCGGCCAACCCCGCCCGCCGGCGCCTGGCGCTCGGCGCAGCCGCCCTCGGGGCTTGCCTCGCCGCCTGGCCGCTGGCCCGCTCGCAGCGGCGCGAGCCGGCGCGGTTGCGCGAGGCGCGCGCGATGATGGGCACGCAGGTCGACATCGCGGCGCAATCCGCCGACCGCGCGCTGCTGCAGCCGGCGATCGATGCCGCCTTCGCCAGCATGGCCGAGCTGGCGGCCGTGATGAGCCACTTCGAGCCGACCAGCCGCGTGTCGGCGATCAACCTGGCGGCGGGGCTGCAGCCGGTGGGCGTGCCTGTGGAGCTGATGCAGGTGCTCGAGATGGCGCGCGGGGTATCCAGACAAAGTGAAGGGGCTTTCGATATCACCATCGGGAGCGTCGGTCGCTGGCATTTCGATCCCCTGCGGCCTCAAATACCCGCGCCGGCGTATATATCGAATCATTTACCCGATGTCGATTACAGCAAACTGGCCCTCGATACTGATTCCGGAACCGCCTATCTCACCAAGCGCGGTATGC
>CAJPFZ010000225.1 GCA_905339355.1 Burkholderiaceae bacterium | reverse complement strand
CGCGTGATCGCGGCGATGTCCGCGATCGGCTGCAGCGTGCCCACCTCGTTGTTGGCATGCATCACCGAGACCAGCGCCGTGTCGGGGCGCATTGCCTGCTCGACCGTCGCGGCTGAGGTGCGGCCGCACCCGTCGACCGGGACCACCGTGACCTCCCAGCCCTGATCCCGCAGCGCCGCTGCGGGCGCCGCGACGGCCGGGTGTTCGACGCTGCTGATCACCAGATGCCGCTTGGCCGGTCCCAAGGCCCGCGCCACCCCGAGCAGCGCCAGGTTGTTCGCTTCCGTCGCGCAGCCGGTGAAGACGATCTCGTGCGGCTGCGCGCCGATGAGCCCGGACACCTGCTCGCGGGCGTGGGCCACGGCCTGCGCCGCGCGGCGGCCAAAGGCATGGCTGCTCGAGGGGTTGCCGAAGTGTTCCTGCAACCAGGGCGCCATCGCGGCGAAGACTTCCGCAGCGACGGGCGTCGTGGCGTTGTGGTCCAGGTAGATCGGGTCGGTCATGGCGTGCTCGATAGAACAAGGATCATTTGCCGATTATTCTAAAGGTCGTTAGAATGTAGTCCATGGATAACCGCTCGCTCAAGGATCTCTTGTACGAACAAGTCGCCCGGGTCGGCAAGGCCCTGGCCAGCCCCAAGCGGCTGGAGATCCTGGAGATGCTGGCGCAGGGCGAGAAGGCCGTCGACACCATTGCCGGCGAAGTTGCCATCGACGTCAAGCTGGCCAGTGCCCACCTGAAGGCGCTGAAGGAAGCGCGGCTCGTGCAGGTGCGCCGCGACGGCAAGCGAATGATCTACCGGCTCAGCGGAACCGATGTCGCCCAGCTCGGCGTGACGCTGCGCCAAGTGGCCGAGGAACACCTGGTCGAGCTGCGGCTGGCCTTGCAGCAATTGATGGCCGAGCCGGAGCGACTGACACAGGTAGGCCGTAAGGAATTGATGGCGCAGGCCAAGCGCGGGGATGTCGTGGTGCTCGACGTGCGCCCGCCCGAGGAGTTCGACACTGCGCACCTGCCCTACGCGCGCTCGGTGCCGCTGCCTGAGCTGGCGCAGCGCCTGGCCGAGCTGCCGCGCGGCGTGGAGATCGTGGCCTACTGCCGCGGCCCGTTCTGCCTGATGTCCGACGAGGCCGTGAAGCTGCTGCGTGAGCATGGCTACCGCGCCCGCAAGACCTTCGACGGCGTGAGCGAGTGGCAGGCCGCAGGGCTGCCCGTCAAGCGCCGCTGATTCGCGAAGCCCCATCGCCTGGAGGATCGCCATGGCTTTCACCCTCTTCATCGTCAACGACGCGCCCTACGGCAACGAGCGCGCGTACAACGCCCTGCGTCTGGCCGGTGCGATGGCCTGGCGTGAAGGCCAGGCCGTGCGCCTGTTCCTGATGGCGGATGCCGTCGGCTGCGCCAAGAGCGGGCAGAAGGTGCCCGAGGGCTACTACAACGTGCAGATCATGCTCGGCAAGGTGGCGCGCAAGGCCGAGATCGGCCTGTGCGGCACCTGCATGGACGCCCGCGGCTTGCGCGACGACGAACTGATCGAGGGCGCCAAGCGAGGCACCCTGGCGCAGCTGGCGGATTGGACGGCCGAGGCCGACAAGGTCCTGGTCTTCTGAGTCCCGGGTGTCGCGTCCATGACTCCCCAACTCGGTGTCATCGAGGGCTACTTCGGGCGCCCGTGGAGTCACGAGGACCGCAAGCAGGTGCTGACGCGCCTGCGCGAGCTGGGCTACGCCTGGTTCCACTACGCCCCCAAGGCCGACGCGTTCCTGCGGCGGCGCTGGCGCGAGCGGCATGCGGACACCACGCTCGGCGAACTGGCCGACCTGTCGGCGCACTGCCGGGCCCTTGGCCTGCGGTTCGGCGTGGGCCTCAGTCCTTACGAGCTGTACCGCGACTTCAGCGGCAAGGCGCAACGCGCCTTCATCGACAAGGTGCGGTCGCTCGACGCCATCGGCATCGACGATCTCGCGATCCTGTTCGACGATACGCGCGGCGACGTGGCTAACCTCGCCGCCCGCGAAGCCGAGATCGTCCACGCAGCGCAGGCGAACACGCTCGCAAGCCGGGTGCTGATGTGCCCGACCTACTACTCCGACGACAGGATGCTCGATGTCGTGTTCGGCGAGCGCCCACGCGGCTACCTGCAGGATCTGGGGCGCAGGCTCGATCCGAGGGTCGGCGTGTACTGGACGGGCGAGGAGATCTGCGCCCGCGAGTTCAGCCCCGGCCACCTGGCGCACGTGGCCGACGCGCTTGGACGCAAGCCGACGCTGTGGGACAACTATCCGGTCAACGACGGGCCGCGCATGTCGCGCTTCCTGCACCTGCGCGGCTTCACCGGGCGGCGCCACACCATCGCAGACTGCATTGCAGCCCATGCGATCAACCCGGCACTTCAGCCGCACTTGAGCCTGATCCCCGCCGCGACGTTGGCGGCCAGCTACCGCGACGGCGATGGTTATGCCTACATGCACGCGTTCCGCGAGGCCGCGATCGCGCTGGCCGGTGAGCCGCTGGCCGCAATGCTGGAAGAAGACCTGCATGCGCTGCAGGACCTCGGTATCGATGCCCTCGGCGACGACCGGGCGCGGCTGCGCGAACGCTATGTGGCCGTCAGGCACCCGATGGCCGCAGAGGTGGTGCGCTGGCTGGACGGCGCAGACACCGTCGACGGATGGGTCGAGGACGCCTGAACACAACACCGCAAGGAGACGAGCATGTTCTTTCGCCAACGCGCCGCCGCGAACGCGACGCTGTCGTATCTCTTCGGCTGCGCCGGTCACCAGATGGCCATTGCCGTCGATGTCGTCGCCGGTGACGAGGACTGGTTCATCGCCGAGGCCGAGAAGGCGGGCGCACGGCTGGTGCACGTGATCGACACGCACGTGCATGCCGACCATTTCTCTGGTGGCCCGGAGCTGGCTCGGCGCACCGGCGCTGCGTACAACCTGCACGAGAGCAACCAAGGCCGCGTGGCCTTCGACTTCGCGCCCCTCACCGATGGTCAGCGCATCGAAGCGGGCAACGTGATCGTCGACGTGATGCACACGCCGGGGCACACGCCCGACAGCGTCTGCCTCGTCGTGCGCGATCTGCGGCGCGGCGACGAGCCTTGGTTCGTCATCACGGGCGACACGCTGTTCGTCGGCGCGGTCGGCCGCCCCGATCTCGCAGGCCGCGAGCGCGAGATGGCCGCGCAACTGCACGACACGCTGCACCAGAAGCTGCTGCGGCTGCCGCCCGAGCTCGAGATCTACCCCGGCCACAAGGCTGGCAGTGCCTGCGGCGCGGGTCTGTCGGGCAAGCCGGCATCGACCATCGGATTCGAGAAGCGCTTCAACCCGATGTTGTCGATGGACAAGCAGGCGTTCGTCGAGGCGCTTACCGCCGAGATTCCGGCCCCGCCGGCAGAGATGGCCCGCATCGTCGAAGCCAACTTGCGCGGCGTCGTACCCGCTGCAGAGATGGCGTAGGAAGCGCTCGGCCCCATGCAGTTCGGCATCCGCGTCAACCTCGGCCAGTTCCTGCAGCAGTTGCTGCAGGTGCTGCTGGTGGGCATGACGATCGGGATGATGCGCAACGTCGTGCCGGCGCTGGCCGAAGGCGAGTTCGGTGTGCCGCGAGGCTCGTTCATGCTGCTGGCGGCCTTCGTCGTCGCCTTTGGTTTCGTGAAGGGCGCGATGAACTTCGTTGCCGGGCGCCTGGCCGAGCGCATGGGGCGCAAGCGTGTGCTGCTGCTGGGCTGGCTGGTCGCGCTGCCGATTCCGGCGTTGATCTACTTCGCGCCGAGCTGGTCCTGGGTGGTTTTCGCCACGGTGCTGTTGGGCGTCAACCAGGGACTGACCTGGTCGATGACGCAGACGGCCAAGCTCGACTTCACCCGCGCCGACCAGCGTGGCCTGGTGATCGGGCTCAACGAGTTCTCGGGCTACGTGGGTGTGGCACTGGCCGGCGTGGCCACCGGCTACCTCGCAGCGGCGCTCGGCCCGCGCGAGGGGCTGATGTGGTTCGGCGCGGCGGTGATCGGGCTGGCGACGCTGCTGTCGTGGCTCGCAGTCAAGGAGACGCTGCCCTGGGCGCGCGACGAGGTCAAGCGTCATGCTTCCCCCTCGGGCACGCCGCTGCGCCCGCGCTACCCCGACGGCGTGAGCACGCAGCCGTCCACGCGCGAGATGTTCGCGCTGATGAGCTGGCGCGACCGGCGCATGGCGGCGCTGTGCCAGGCCGGCCTGGTGGAGAAGTTCGTCGACGCGCTGGTCTGGGCCTTCTGGCCGGTCTACCTGCACCAGCGCGGCGTCGACCTGCCGGGCATCGGCTGGATCGTCGGCGTGTATGGCTTCACCTGGGGCGCGGCACAGTTCTTCACCGGCAAGCTGTCAGACCGGCTGGGGCGCCACCTGCTCAACGCCTGGGGCATGTGGATCTGCGGTGCCGGCGTCGCGCTGATGCCGCTCGGTTCGGGCGCGGCGTGGTGGAGCGTATCGGCCGCCGTGGCGGGCCTGGGCATGGCGATGCTGTACCCGAACCTCAGCGCCGCCGTGGCCGACATCGCGCATCCGAACTGGCGCGCCTCGGCGATCGGCATCTACCGTTTCTGGCGCGACCTCGGCTATGGCATCGGCGCGCTCGGCCTGGGCCTGGCCGCCGCGCTGGGCGGTCGCCTGGAAACCGCCTTCTGGTTCGTTGCCGTGGCCATGCTGGCCTCCGGCGCCGTGCTGTTCCGCTGGGGCGAGGAAACGCACCCCCGGCTCAATCCCGCCACCTGATCAGGGCGGCGCCAACGGCGGGCACCGTGCCGGGTCGGCACGCCGCCATACCTGGGTCTGGCAGATGAACAGCACGCAGCCGTTGACGACCAGCGTCGAGTCCGAGCGCAGCTGCAGCGAGCCCTTGTAGTCGCGCCCGTCCTCCGGGTTGTAGAGGCGGCCGCCGGCCCATTGGCCGGGTCCGGCCGGCTTCATCTGGTCGATCACCAACTTGCCGACCAGTGGTGTCTTGTCGGCGAGGCCCTGCGGCTTGTCGTCCCAGAGCCAGACGATGCGGCCACAGACCGCGTTGTCACCGCAGGCTTCGATGCGTACCCGCGCGTTGAAGCCCGGGGTCCACCATTCGCCCTGTGC
>CAJPFZ010000224.1 GCA_905339355.1 Burkholderiaceae bacterium | reverse complement strand
GTTCACCGCCAACTCGATGAACTGCCTGACCGAGGCGCTCGGCCTGGCGCTGCCCGGCAACGGCTCGCTGCTCGCCACCCACGCCGACCGCGAGAAGCTCTTCGTCAAGGCCGGCCGCCTGATCGTCGACCTGGCGAAGCGTTACTACGAGAAGAGCGACGCCTCGGTGCTGCCGCGCGCGATCGCCGGCTTCAAGGCCTTCGAGAACGCCATCGCCCTCGACATATCCATGGGCGGCTCGACCAACACCGTGCTGCACCTGCTGGCCGCGGCGCAGGAAGCCGGCGTGAATTTCACCATGGCCGACATCGACCGCATGTCGCGCCGCGTGCCCTGCCTGGCCAAGGTGGCGCCGGCAACGCAGAAGTACCACATGGAGGACGTGCATCGCGCCGGCGGCATCATGGCCATCCTCGGCGAGCTCGACCGCACCGGCCTGCTCCACCGCGATTGCCCGACGGTGCTGTATCCGACGCTGGGCGAGGCGCTCGACTGCTGCGACGTCAAGCGCAATGCCGATCCCAGGGTGCACGAGTACTACCGCGCCGCGCCGGGCGGCGTGCCGACGCAGACGGCCTTCTCGCAGAGCCGCCGCTATCCGAAGCTCGACCTCGACCGCGCCAACGGCTGCATCCGCGACAAGGCGCATGCCTATTCGCAGGACGGCGGCCTCGCCGTTCTGTTCGGCAACATCGCCGAGAAAGGCTGCATCGTCAAGACGGCCGGCGTCGACGACTCCATCCTGAAATTCACCGGCCGCGCCCGCGTCTGCGAGTCGCAGGAGGAGGCCGTCGAGAAGATCCTCGCCGACAAGATCAAGGCCGGCGACGTCGTCATCGTGCGCTACGAAGGGCCGAAGGGCGGCCCCGGCATGCAGGAGATGCTCTACCCGACCTCGTACATCAAGTCGAAGGGCCTCGGCAAGGAATGCGCGCTGCTCACCGACGGCCGCTTCTCCGGCGGCACCTCGGGCCTGTCGATCGGCCACGTCTCGCCCGAGGCGGCGGCCGGCGGCGCGATCGGCCTCATCGAGGAAGGCGACACCATCGAGATCGACATCCCCAAGCGCCGCATCCACCTCGCCGTGGAAAAGTCAGTCCTGGCGGCACGCCGCGCGGCGATGGAAGCGAAGGGCAATCAGGCCTGGAAACCGGCCAAGCGCGAGCGCAGCGTCTCGGCGGCGCTGCAGGCCTACGCGGCGATGACCACGTCCGCCGACACCGGCGCGGTGCGCGACGTCGCGCAACTGGCCAAGCGCTGACGCATGACCACGGCAGTCGCCGACGAATTCGAGCAGCTCTACAGCGGCCGGCTGTGGAGCCTGCTGTCCTGGCAGCAGCTGACGGATTTCTGGGCGCGCATCGACCGCGGCGCCGGCTGGTACCTGTACGCGGTGGGCGAGCCGCTGCCCACGGCGCCGGCCACGGCG
>CAJPFZ010000223.1 GCA_905339355.1 Burkholderiaceae bacterium | reverse complement strand
CTCGCCGCTGGAGAGCTTCGCGCGCTTCGCGGCGGCATCGACGGAAGTGACGGCGGCGCCGCGGATGAAGCCGACCCTGTTCTGCTCGAACCAGGCGCCGTCCTTCAGCGCCACGCGCTCGGGCGCCGAGCGGCCGGACACCACGTAGGGCAGCACGGTCGGCGAATACGGCAGGGCATCGTCGCGCGTCACCAGCGTGACGCTGCCCTCGGCGTCCTGCATGCGGATGGCCTGCAGCGCCGAGAGCGCGGCGTGGCTGGCGCCGACGATCAGATATTGGGTCTCTTGCATATCAGGCCTCGCAATGCTCGTCATTCCGGACGCACGCAGTGCGAGCCGGAATCCAGGGTTTCTGCGCTTCATGGATTCCCGCTTTCGCGGGAATGACGGGAAATTTGTCGCCCATGGGTTCAATCCTTCTCGTTCAGCCAGACGGTCTCGCCGACCTGGCCGTCCTGCGCCAGCGCCTGCACGCGCTCGATGGCGCGGCCGAAATGGTCGGTGGTGATGTCGGCGCCGGCCAGCCCGCCGATGAAGCTCATGGCGGCCGGGCGCTGCGGCGCGAACTGCAGGGCGCCGATGACGTCCTGGAAGAGCGGGCCGCTGTTCCAGCCGAAGCTCACCGAGCGGTCGACGACGCCGACGGCTTTCAGGCCGTTGAGTGCCTTGGCGATGGCCTGAACCGGGAAGGGACGATAGGTCTTGACCTTGACCAGGCCGACGCGCTGGCCACGGTCGCGCGCTTCATCGACCGCGTCCTTGCCGGCGCCGGTCATCGAGCCGAGGGTGACCAGCGCCACCTCGGCGTCGTCCATGCGGTAGCTTTCCACCAGCGGCGCGTGGCGGCGGCCGACGACGCGCGCCCAGTCCTCGTGCGCGGCCTCGATGGCGGCAAGGGCATTCTGCATGCCCGCGCACTGGCCCTTGCGGTAGCGCACGAACAGCGACGGCCCCGGCCCGCCGGCGCCGCCGGTGAGCGGGTCGATGGCCATCGGCCGCGACGGATCGAGGGCGGCGTGCCAGTTGACCGAGGGCGGCGGCAGGAAGGCATCGACCTCCTCCTGCGAGGGCAGCTCGACGCGGGTGGCGCCGTAGGAAAGGTAATTGCCGTCATGGCAGACGTTGACCGGCAGCATGACGTCGCGGTGCTCGGCGACCTTGTAGGCCATGATGGTGGTGTCGAGCACCTCCTGCACGGTCTCGCAGTACATCTGGATCCAGCCGACCTCGCGCACGCTCATGGCGTCCTGGTGG
>CAJPFZ010000222.1 GCA_905339355.1 Burkholderiaceae bacterium | reverse complement strand
CTCCTGAAGCACCAGCTGCTCGCGCGGTTCCTTCGAGGGGTTCACGTCGCGCCCCGACGCGACCACCGGGCGCACCCCTGACCACGTCGACAACACATCGCGTGCGGCCAGGCCGAGCGACGGGAAGCAGCTCGCGAGCCCTGCCAGCAGGTAGTCGAGTTCGCCGGCGCTGATCGCGGGCTCCTGCCCGAGATCCACGCGGTGGTCGAGGTCGGTGGTGCCGACCAGGGTGCCGCCTTCCCACGGCAGCGCGAACACCGGGCGGCCGTCGTGCGGATGAAAGAAGGCCACCGCCTGCGCGAGCGGAAAGCGCCAGGCGGCGAACAGCAGGTGGCTGCCGCGCAGCGGCCGCAGCGCACGCGGGCGCCCGAGGCGGGCGCGCAGCTCGTCGGCCCAGGCGCCGGTCGCGCTGATCACGCAGCGTGCCGGCAGCGCAAAGCGTTCGCCACCGGCGATGTCGTGCAGCATCGCGCCGCTGACACCCGCGCCGTCCTCGCCCCGCAGGAGCGCCTCGACCTCCAGGTGGTTCAGCGTGATCGCCCCTGCGCGGCGCGCCTCGGCCAGCACGCGCAGCACCAGGCGCGCGTCATCGGTCTGCGCGTCAAGGTAGGACCAGCCGCCCTGCAGCCCGTGGGCATCGAGCGCCGGCGCCTGCATCAGCAGCTCGGCCGGGCCGTGCCAGCGGCGCGTGCGCCGGCCGGCGAAGCGGTCGTAGAGCGCAAGGCCCAGCCCGAGCCTCACGCGGCCGTTCCGGTCGTGCGAGCGCACCGGCAGCAGGAAGCGCAGCGGCTGCACGAGGCCGGCCGCGTCGCGCAGCAGCGCATCGCGCTCGCGCACCGATTCGCGCGTGAGGCCGAACTGGCCTTGCGCGATATAGCGCAGGCCACCGTGCACCAGCTTCGACGACCGCGACGAGGCGCCACTCGCGTAGTCGCGCGCCTCCACGAGTGCGACGCGCGCGCCGGTGCGCGCCGCTTCGAGCGCGATGCCCGCGCCGGCGATGCCGCCGCCGACCACGAGCAGGTCGATCGGCGCGCCGCGCAGCGCGGCGAGGCTCTCGTCGCGCTTCATCGCGGGTCGTCGGGCAGGAGGTTGCCCGAGGCCAGCACACGCTGCGGATCGAAGTGCTCGATCAGACTGCGCAGGCCGCGCAGGCCGCGTTCGCCCTTTTCGGCGGCCAGGTAGCTTGCGTGGTCCTTGCCCACGCCGTGCTGATGCGTGATGGTGCCGCCCTCGCGCACGATGGCGGCGCTCACGGCATCCTTGAGCGCGCGCCAGCGCGCCCAGCTTGTGTCGAAGTCCGGGCCGATGCGAAACACGAAGGTGCTGTAGACGCTCGAACCCTGCGGGTAGACATGCGACAGGTGCGTGTAGGCATGGCAGCGCTCGCCGAGCGAGGCCAGCGCCTCGCGGCCGGCTTGCTCCATCGCCTGCATCATGCCGGGCACGCGCGGCCAGTCGATGGCGGTCTCCATCGTGTCGACTGCGTAGCCCGCACTCCACAAGGCATTGCGCAGGTAGACGCCGCGAAAGCGGTTGGCTTGCCACTTGCTGCCGAGCAGCGTGCCGGTGGAGACGCCACCGTGACGCCTGAGGATCTGCGCGGCCTGCGACTGCATCGCGCGCACCTGCCGCTTGGAACCGGTGAGGCCGATCATCAGCATCACCTTGTTCGTGCCGCAGCCGCGCCAGCGCAGAAGGCGTTCGAGCCAGGCGATCGCGCTCTCGTGGCCGGCCAAGCGCAAGGTGGTCAGCGTCTCGGTCGGGTTCGCCAGCCGCAGCATCGACAGTCCCAGGCGTGCCTGCGCGAGGTCGCGCGCGGCCGCCTCGCCGCGGGCCCAGTCGGGCAGGAACACGCCGACGAAACGCTCGCATTCCGGCAGGCGCGAGATGCGCACCGTCGCTTCGGTCAGCACGCCGAGCCGGCCTTCGGAACCGAGCACCCATTCGCGCAGATCGGGCCCGGCGGCCGAGGCCGGAAAGCTGGGGATCGCCAGAGTCCCGGTCGGTGTCTGCATCACCCCGCCGGAGAACAAGGCCTCGATGCGGCCGTAGCGCGCCGATTGCTGGCCCGACGATCGAGTGACGATCCAGCCGCCCAGCGTCGAGTACTCGAAGCTCTGTGGAAAGTGGCCGAGCGTCCAGCCATGGGCGCGCAGCTGGGCTTCGAGATCGGGCCCGGTGACGCCGGCTTCGAAGCGTGCGAGCTGCGCGAGCGGATCGAGCTGCAGCAGCCGGCGCTGTCGGGTCATGTTGAGTGTCAGCACCGGCCGCCCGCCGGGTGGCGTGAGGTGGCCGACGACACTGGTCGCGCCGCCGCAGGGCACGATCAGCGCGCCGGTGTCGGCCGCCCAGTCGAGCAGCTGCCGCACCTCGTCGGCGCTTTCGGGCCACGCCACGCCGTCGCTGACGGGCCCGAGCCGGCCGAAGCGCAATCGCAGCCAGTCGCCCAGGCTCTGGCCGAAGCTCGCACTCAGCCGGTCTTCGTCGGCGGTGCTGACGAGCGGATGCGGCGGCAGGCGCGACGGCTGCGCGGCGACCTGCGCGAGCGCCGTCTCGAGCGCCGCGTCGGTGGGCGCCGCCGCGTCGCCGACGTTCTCAGCGAGAAACGCACGCGCGTTGCCCTGCAGATCCATGGCGATCGTGTCGTCGCCCCAACCGTTCCAGCGTCGCATTGCGCTTCCTCGTCAGCCGAGGGCCCGAGCTTAGGGCAACGGAATCGTCGCCGGCTTGTCTTGCCACGCCGCGGCGCTTGTGGATTTCCGCCAGTGCGCGCGGCGAAACACCCCACGCGCCACCCGGGCAAACGCGGGGCGGGCCCGGACGCCGGCGCGCTTAGACTGCGCGCGTTGTCGCCCATCCGGCGGCGCCGCGGGACGGCCACCCACCCGGTGGACTAGACCACTCGCGCCTTTCGTCGACGCTCCACCCGAGATGCAAAACCCACCATGGCCGCCTATGTGATCCGGCGCCTGCTGCAAATGATCCCGACCTTGCTCGGGGTCTTGCTGCTGGTCTTCTTCCTGTTCAAGTGGGTCGGCGCCGACCCCGCCGAAATCCTCGGCGGCCTGAACGCCAGCGCCGCCCAGATCGACGCGATCCGCCAGCAGCTCGGGCTCAACGAGCCCTGGTACGTGCAGCTGTGGATCTACTTCAAGGGCGTCGTCACCTTCGACTGGGGCCGCAGCTGGGCCACCGGCGAGGCGGTGAGCAACATCTTCGCGACGCGCCTGCCGGCCACGCTCACGATCATGCTGCCGATCCTCATCCTCGATACGCTGATCGCACTGCCGATCGCGATGTGGGTCGCCTACCGCCGCGGCTCGCTCGCGGACCGCACGCTGATGGTGATCACGACGGTAGCGCTGTCGATTTCCTTCCTGGTCTACATCATCCTCGGCCAGTACTTCTTCGGCTTCCAGCTCGGCTGGTTTCCGGTGCAGGGCTGGAGCGACAGCCTCGCCACCAACCTGATCACCTACGTGCCGCTGCCGCTGTTCCTCGCGTTGTTGGTCGGCGTGGCGCCGCAGACGCGGCTGTACCGGACGTTCTTCCTCGACGAGCTCGGGCAGGACTACGTGCGCACCGCGCGCGCCAAGGGCATGACCGAGCGGACGGTGCTGTTCCGCCACGTGATGCGCAACGCGATGATCCCGATCCTCACCAACATCGCGCTCGCGCTGCCGGGCGTGTTCGTCGGCTCCTTCCTGATCGAGGTCTTCTTCTCGATCCCGGGCCTGGGCCGCGAGATCATTCTCGCTGTCAACCGCAGCGACTATCCGGTGATCCAGGCGGTCGCGATCTACCTCGGCATGCTGACGATGCTGATCAATCTTTGCGCCGACATCCTCTACAAGCTGACCGATCCGCGGGTGGTTCTCAAATGAGCACGGTACTGACGGATTCACCGGTGCCCACCGAAGCGCCACGCATGCACCGCCCCGAGGGCGTCTGGCGGGCGGCCTGGAAGCGGCTGCGCTCCGACCGCGTGGGCGTCGGCTCACTGATCGTGGTGCTGTTCTTCATCGGGCTGATCCTCGCGAGTGCGGCCGGCCTCGTGGCCAAGGAGTGGCAGATGGAGGTCGGCCTGCCGAGCGCGCCCCCGACCATTGTCGGGCCGGCGCCCAAGGTCGAGTCGAGCGCGATCCCCGTGCCCAAGGGCCCGAATGTCGACATCTCGGCGGTCGACCCGCTCGCCCCGCGCTACCAGGAGTGGGAGGAGCGCGCCGCCAAGTTCAAGTCGGAAGAGCGGCCCAAGGCCGAGACGCTGCCCTTCGGCGGCGACCGGCTCGGGCGCGATGTGCTCGCCAAGGCCACCAAGGGCACGCAGACCTCGGTCTTCGTCGGCCTGCTGGGCGCGGTGATCGCGGCCATCATCGGCACGCTGCTCGGCGCGCTCGCGGGTTTCTTCGGCGGGCGCATCGGCGACTTCCTCGAGTGGCTGTACAGCGTGTTCACCGCAATGCCCGACATCCTGCTGCTGCTGGTGTTCGCGGTGATCTTCGGTCGCGGCATCGGCAGCGTGGCGATCATCCTCGCGCTGGTCGGCTGGACGGGCGTGTACCGGCAGGTGCGCGCCGAGTTCCTCAAGCATTCGGTGCGCGAATACGTGCGCTCGGCGGAGGCGATCGGCGCGTCGGTGGCGTCGCGCATGTTCCGCCACATCCTGCCCAACGTGAGCCACGTGATCCTGGTGCGCATGTCGCTGCTCGTCGTGGGCTTCATCAAGTTCGAAGTGATCCTCTCCTACCTCGGCCTCGGTGTCGGCGTAGACGACGTGTCCTGGGGCACGATGCTGGCCGAGGCGCAAAGCGAGCTGATCCTCGGCCACTGGTGGCAGCTGGTCGCGGCCACGGCTTTCATGGCGGTCTTCGTCACGGCGTTTTCGCTCTTCACCGACGCGCTGCGCGACGCGCTCGATCCCAAGCTGCGCGGACTGGAGTAAGACGAGATGCTGCTTTCCATCAAGGACCTGCGTGTCAGCTTCCGCATGGGCGTCGTCGACGGCGCGGTGCTGCGCGCCAAGGCGGTCGGCAACGACGAGACCGGCGTCAGCTTCGACGTGCCCGAGAACACGACAGTCGCGCTGGTCGGCGAGTCGGGTTCGGGCAAGAGCGTCACCGCGATGTCGGTCCTCAACCTGCTGCCCGACAACGCCGAGCGTCGCGGCGCCATCAGCTTCCAGGACCGCGACATGCTCGCCGCCACGCTGCCCGAGCTGCAGGCGATCCGCGGACGCGAGATCGCCTGCGTGTTCCAGGACCCGATGACCTCGCTGACCCCGGTGTTCAACGTCGGCACGCAGCTGTGCGAGCCGCTGATCAAGCACCTGGGCATGTCGCCCAAGCAGGCGCTCGCGCGCGCCGAGGCGCTGCTCGAGGAAGTGGGCCTGCCGGAGCCGAAGCGGCGGCTCAAGGCCTATCCGCACGAGCTCTCGGGCGGCCAGCAGCAACGCGTGATGATCGCGATGGCGCTCGCCTGCGAGCCCAAGCTGCTGATTGCCGACGAGCCGACGACCGCGCTCGATGTGACGATCCAGCGTCAGATCATGGAGCTGCTCGGCGGGCTGAAGGAAAAACACCGCATGAGCATGCTGTTCATCAGTCACGACCTCGGCGTGGTGGGCGAGATCGCCGACCACGTGGTGGTGATGCGCAACGGCATCGTGCGCGAACAGGGTCCGGTGGCGCAGATCTTCGCCAATCCGCAGGACGCCTACACGAAGGCGCTGCTCGCCTGCCGGCCGACGCTGGAGCGGCGCGGCGCGCGGCTGATGGTGATCGACGACCACATCGCCGGCCACGGCGCGGTCGCTGCCGGCAAGGCCAAGGATCCGAACGCGCCGGTCGTCATCGAGGCGACCGGGCTCACCAAGAGCTTCTGGCTGCGCAGCGGCGTGTTCGGCCGCAAGGAGTTCCGGGCGGTCAAGGGCGCGAGCTTCAAGCTGCGCCGTGGCCACACGCTGGGCGTGGTCGGCGAGTCGGGCTCGGGCAAGACGACCATGGGCCTCACGCTCTTGCGCCTGCACGAGCCCAACGGCGGGCCGACCGGCGGCCAGGTGATGTTCGACGGCCGCGACCTGCTGGCGATTCCCAAGCGCGAGCTGCTGCCGATGCGCCGGCGCATCCAGGTGGTGTTCCAGAACCCGTACGCGAGCCTGAACCCACGTTTCACGATCGGCCAGACGCTGGTCGAGCCGCTGACCATCCACGGCGTGGGCAAGGATGCCGCCGAGCGCGAGGCGCGCTCGCGCGCGCTGCTCGCCAAGGTCGGGCTCGACGAGACGGCGATGCACAAATACCCGCACGAGTTCTCCGGCGGCCAGCGCCAGCGCGTGGCGATCGCGCGCTGCCTGACGCTGAACCCGGAGGTGCTGGTGCTCGACGAGGCGGTGAGCGCGCTCGACGTGTCGGTGCAGGCACAGGTGCTCAACCTGCTGAAGGACCTGCAGGACGAACTCGGCCTCTCGTACATCTTCATCAGCCACGACCTGGCGGTCGTGCGCTTCATGGCCGACGAGGTGCTGGTGATGAAGGACGGCGAGGTGGTCGAGCAGGCGCCGGTGGAAGACATCCTCGACCGGCCCACGCAGGAGTACACGAGAAGGCTGATGGGCGCGATCCCGCGCGGATATCGGGCGGCGGCCTGACGGCCGCCGCCGGGCGGGTGAATGTTGAGCTCCCCCTGCCCCCTCCAGGAGGGGGTTCCAGCATGAATGACAAGCGGGCCTCTGGCCGGCGTGTGCCGCGCCGACAGGCTTGACACTTCGCACGATCGTGCTAAATTCCACCCGTGGAAACCAAGACTCATCGCAGCGGCCTCACGCTCACCGCCATCCTCGACACCGCCATCGAGATGGCGGCGACCGACGGGCTGGAGAGCCTGACCATCGGCGAGGTCGCCAAGCGCCTGGGCCTGTCCAAGAGCGGCGTGTTCTCGCGGGTCGGCTCGCGCGAGGCCTTGCAGATCGCCGTCATCGAGGAGTACGACCGCCGCTTTCTGCAGGACGTGTTCGTGCCCGCCATGCGCGAGCCCCGCGGCTTGCCGCGGCTGAACGCGATCATGCGGCTGTGGCTGCAGCGCGCCCGCGACGTCGAAATCCGCCAGGGCTGCATCTACTGCGCCGGCGCGTTCGAGTTCGACGACCGCGACGGCCCGCTGCGTGACAAGCTGCTCGAAGGCGTGCAGGGCTGGCGCACCGCGCTCAAGCGCTCGGTGATCCAGGCCATCGAACTCGGCCACCTGCGACCCGACATCGACGCCGACCAGCTCGTTTTCGAGATGGACGGCCTGTTCGTCGCGCTGATGCGCGACGCCCGTTTTCTTCGCGACCCGCGCGCCGCCGATCGTGCGTGGACCGCCTACGAGCGCTTGATCCGCTCGCTGCAGCCGGCGTCGTCGTCCGGCGAGCAGCCTCTCTGATCGGCTCACCCGGAACGCTTCGGAGACACCCCACCCGTCGTCGTCCACCCTGTCTCAATTTCGCACGATCGTGCGAACACGAAAGGAAACGCCATGTTGATCGCCCTGCTGTTTGTCTTCCTGCTGGCTTTCGCCGCCGTACGTGCCGCGTGCCTGGTGGCTCGCCTGTGGCGCGGCGTGCCGCGCAGCAACGCCGACTTCGGCCCGTTTTGAGGCGACGCCCGCCCGACAGGAGCCAGAGATGAACCCACCGACTTCCGCCAACCCCGCCAACCCCGCGAACCCCGCCGCTGCCTTCTACGCCGCAAGCCGCACGGCCCAGGCGCTTGGCGCCACGCTGCGCACCATCGACGCCCTGGCGCCTGCCTGGGGCACGCGCGCTGCGCTGCGCCTGTTCTTCACCCCGCTGCCCTGGAAGTTCGCGATGCGCCGCGCCGTGCCGGCCCCGTGGACCACGGTGGCCTGGCCTTTCGAGGGCGTGACACTCGCCGCCTACCGCCGCGCCGACGTAGACGCCGGCCGCCCCGTGGTGCTGCTGGTGCACGGCTGGGCCGGCAGCGGGCTGCAGATGCGCCCCCTCGGCGACGCACTCGCTGAAGCCGGCTTCGACCCTGTGCTGCTCGACTTTCCGGCGCACGGCCGCAGCAGCGGCTGGCGCTCGACGCTGCCGCAGTTCGCCCGCGCGATCTATGCCGCGGCGTCGCGCCTGGGCCCCCTGCACGCCGTCGTCGCCCACTCGCTGGGCGCGCTGGCGGCGCTGCACACGGCGGCGCGCGGCCTGCCGGTCGGCCGGCTGGTGCTGGTGGCGCCCTCGTCGCCGCCGGCCGTCTTCATGCGCTGGTTCGCCGGCAGCTTCGGACTCGCCGACAGCGTGCCGCAGCGCATGCGGGCGCACATCGAGACCGTCGAAGGGGTGCCGCTTGCCGAGTTCGAGCCCGAGTGGCTGGGGCCGCGCGTCGCACACCCGACGCTCGTCATCCACGACGAGGGCGACCGGGTGGCGCCGATCGCCGCATCTCAGCGCATCGTGCGGGCGCTGCCGCAGGCCACGCTGCATGCAACGCAGGGCCTGAGCCACACGCGGGTGCTGGGGGACGCGGCGGCGGCCATCGCAGCGCTGCGGCACTTGGTCGGCACCACTCCGACTGACACATCCAGTCCGCGCAAGTAACAACCGTTCACTTTTTGGTCACGCTTCGGTACGCACGCACCGGCTGAAAGACGCAATTTGTCCGTCCGCCCGGCAGGAGTTGGGCACGGCGGCGGCAATCGCCTTGGCATGGAAGCTGCGCCTGTGTGGACACACGGGCCGGCCCGATGGGCGGCCTACAGACACAGGACGCCGTCGTATGCCGCTCAATTCTCGTCTTCGCCCCACCGCGGGCCCGCGCCAGACTCGCCGCGCAGCGCCCAGCTGCCGTGGCGGCGCTTCCTCGATGCTGCGCCTGGCCCAGCCCAGCGCGCCGCGCCTGCCGTCCCCCCTGAACCTCGGCGCCTGGATCAGCCGCGCCGCCCAGGCCCTGACGATGCCGCCGGTTCCGAACTTTGCCCCCAGCGAATTCACCGCAGGATGACCCGCCATGTCCAGCACCTACGTTCCCCGCATGCCCTCGGTCCTGAAGCGCAGCCCCGCTGAACCGCGCCGCCCGGCGCCGGTCTCACCGGCAGCGGCCACTGCGCCGGCCCGAGGCTTCCAGGTTCTGCAATCGAGCCGCGCGCCCGCGCAGCTCTGCCTGTTTCTGCGTTCCGGCGCTGTCGACGTCAAGTGAAGAAGCACTCACTCGATTGAATGGCGAGGGTACAAGCCCTCCTGAGTTCGTCGAAAAGTTGACGTCCAGGGGAGCGGGCACGCCGGGGTAGGAGAGAGCGAGTCCCCGGCTCACTGTCCCGCTCCCCTTCTTTTTTGTCGGCCCGATCGCTGTACTCAGCGCCTCGGACGCCGGCACCCGGCGGCCAGCGCGCGCGCCCCCTTCCGTTCCCCATCCCTCGGCCCCTACACTGGATTTCGGCGGTCGCACGACGACCGGCCAGAGCCCTCGCGTGCCACACGCCGCGAAGAACCAAGAAAACCGAGGAGCCCCCATGAGTTTGATCCCTGCCTGGCGCGTGACCGACGCGCAACCCGGCCGCGTCGTCGCACCCGACGAGCGCCTGCCCTGGCCGCAGACCGCGGCGCTGGGCGTGCAGCACGTCATCGCGATGTTCGGTGCCACCGTGCTGGCGCCGCTGCTGATGGGCTTCGACCCCAACGTCGCGATCCTGATGAGCGGGGTCGGCACGCTGATCTTCTTCGTCGTGGTGGGCGGCAAGGTGCCAAGCTACCTGGGCTCGAGCTTCGCCTTCATCGGGGTGGTGATTGCCGCCACCGGCTATGCCGGACAGGGTGCCAACGGCAACCTCGGCGTCGCGTTGGGCGGCATCATCGCCTGCGGCGTGGTGGTCATGCTGATCGGCGTGATCGTCGCGGCGGTCGGCACCGGCTGGATCGAGGCGCTGATGCCGCCGGTGGTGACCGGCGCGGTCGTCGCGGTGATCGGCCTGAACCTCGCCGGCGTGCCGATCAAGAACATGGCGCCGACCGGCTTCGACGCCTGGATGCAGGCCGTCACCTTCGTCAGCGTCGGGCTGGTCGCGGTCTACACGCGCGGCATGACGCAGCGCCTGCTGATCCTCGTCGGCCTGATCGTCGCGAGCATCGTCTACGCCGTGCTCACCAACGGCGCCGGGCTCGGCAAGCCGATCGACTTCGCCAAGGTGGCCGACGCCGCCTGGTTCGGCCTGCCCGGCTTCGCCGCGCCCGTGTTCACCGCCCAGGCGATGCTGCTGATCGCGCCGGTGGCGGTGATCCTGATCGCCGAGAACCTCGGCCACATCAAGGCCGTGAGCGCGATGACCGGCCGCAACCTCGACCCGTACATGGGCCGTGCCTTCATCGGCGACGGGCTCGCCACCATCGTCAGCGGCGCCTCCGGCGGCACGGGGGTCACGACTTATGCCGAGAACATCGGCGTGATGGCGGCCACCAAGATCTACTCGACGGCGATGTTCGTCGTTGCCGCGCTGATCGCCATCGTGCTCGGCTTCAGCCCCAAGTTCGGCGCGCTGCTGCAGACCATCCCGCTGGCGGTGATGGGCGGCGTCAGCATCGTGGTGTTCGGGCTCATCGCGGTCGCCGGCGCCAAGATCTGGGTCGAGAACAAGGTCGACTTCGGCGACAACGTCAACCTCATCGTCGCCGCCGTCACGCTGATCCTCGGCACGGGCGACTACACGCTGAAGTTCGGCGACAAGTTCTCGATGGGCGGCATCGGCACCGCCACCTTCGGCGCAATCCTCTTGCACCTGCTGCTGCGCGGTGGCCGCGCGCGGCGTTGAACGAGTCGAACAGGTACTGACCGCGCAAGTCAGGGCCGACGGCCGAACATGCCGAACGCGTCCACCTGCATCACCACCTCGCCGTGCTGATTGAGCACCTCGTGCCGGCTCTTCACCAAGCCGACACCCGGTTTGCTCTTCAGTTCGCGCGACTCGATCACTGTCATGCGCACGCGCAGCGTGTCGCCGGGTCGCACCGGGCGCAGCCACTTGAGCTGCTCGACACCCGGCGAGCCCATGCTCGACGAGCGCAGCAGGTAGGCGTCGCACATCATGCGCATCGCCAGAGCCGCGGTGTGCCAGCCGCTCGCCACCAGACCGCCGAACACCGAACGCTCCGCAGCGGCTGCGTCGACATGGAACGGCTGCGGATCGAATTGCGAGGCATACCGCACGATGTCGTCGGCCTTGACCGCGGTCGCGCCGAACTCGTGGACCTCCCCGTCGCGAAAATCCTCCCAATACCAAAAGGGTCGGTCTTCTGCCGAAGGGGTGTTCTCATTCATGCGGGTTTCTCCGAGAAACGGTGCGGCGGTCATCCTAGCGATATCGCCGTGCCGGTGCAGCCGCGTGCCCAAGCACGGCGGCGCGAGGCGCTGGCGCTGACGGCATGACGCAAGTGCTGCGGGCGCTGCTGCGCGCGGCCACGGCCGGCGCGCTGCTGTGGGCCGCCTGCGCCGCGGTCGCCATGCCGGCGCAAGCGCCGCCCGCGACGCACGGTGCTGCGGACTTCAGCGCGCGCATCGCCGAGATCGAGCACCAGGGCGACGCCCGCCCGCGCGAAGCCGCGCACGCCCTCGAGCAGCTGCTGCCCCTGACCGCGCCGTTCAGCCCCGAGCGGCTCGAGCTGTTGACGGTGCGCGGCCTGCTGCTCGCCTTCGCGTCCGACACCGAGGCGGCCGACCGCGTGGCGCAGACGCTGTCGGAGTGGGTGCGTAGCCCCGCCGGCGCCGCGGCCGGCTCGGCGGCGCTGCTCGTGCGCGCGCGGGCGCTGGCGCAGCGAGGCAACCTGCAGAAGGCCGATGCGCTGATGAGCGAAGCGATGCAGCGGCTGCCGCCCGACCCGGCGCCACGCACGCGGCTGCGCTACCTGCTCGCGCAGGCCGGCATCAAGGGCGATGCCGGCAAGCTCGAGGACGCGCTGCGCCTGTTCCACGAGGCGCTGCAGCTGGCCGACCGGATCGGCGACGCCTGGCGCCGTTCCGAGGTCCGAAGCGGGCTCGCCTACTTCTACTACGAGGCCAAGCAGATCGACCGCGCCGTCGCGCTCAATGCCGAGGCGATGCAGATCGCCCAGCAAGCCCAGGACCACGCGGCGCTCGGCCGCGCGCACAACACCGAAACTTTCCTGCGCGGCGAACTCGGCGACCGCGAAGGCGAACGGCGCGCGATGGAGGCGGCCATCGACAGCGCGCGCCGCGCCGGCGCCAAGTCCGACGAGGCGCTGTACCTCGCCAACCTGGCCGACTTCTACCTGAAGAGCGGCCAGTACAAGACGGCGCTCGCGCTGTCCGAGCAGGCGCTGCCGCTGGTGCGCGAGCTCAAGGACGTGAATGGCGAGATCGTCGCACTCGCCAACATCGGGCTCGCGCACATCTCGATGAAGAACATCCCGCTCGGCAAGCGCTTCGTCAACGAGGCGATCGAGATCGACGAGCGGCGCGGCGCGATCCCGAGCGTGGTCTCGTCGCTGCTCGAGCTGGCGCAGTACCTCGAGCGCGCCGGCGACCTGGCCGGCGCGGTAGACGCCTACCACCGCTATCGCCGGCTGCACGACGAGATCTTCCAGCGCGACCAGCAGAAGGCGATCGTCGAGATGCAGGAGCGCTTCGACGCCGAGCGGCGCACGCGCCAGCTCGAGCTGCTCCAGCGCGAGAACACCCTCAAGAGCGAACAGCTGCGCCGCGGCGACCTGCGCCAGCGGCTGTGGTGGCTGCTGGCGGCGACCTTCGTGCTGTCGCTGGTGGTGCTGACGATGCTGTATCGGCGCATGCGCAACAGCAACCGCGCGCTCGAATCGAGCAATGTCCAGCTGCTGGCGCAAAGCGAACGCGATCCGCTGACGGGACTCGCCAACCGGCGCCACTTCCAGGCGGCGATGCAGCAGCTCGCGGCCGACGGCAAGCTTGCCGGCACCGTGTTCCTGATCGACATCGACCACTTCAAGCGCATCAACGATACGCACGGCCACGCCGCCGGCGACGCCGTGCTGATCGAGATGGCGCGGCGGCTGCGCGAGACGCTGCGCGAGCAGGACCTGATCGTGCGTTGGGGCGGCGAGGAGTTCCTCGTGGTCGTGCGCACGCTCTCGCCCGAGCAGGTCGAGGCGCTCGCCAACCGCATGCTCAGCGCAATGGCCGGCGCGCCCGTGCGGCACGAGGGTGACTCCATCCACGTCACCGGCTCGATCGGCTTCGCGACCTTCCCGATCGAGCCGATGATGCTGCCGGTGTCGTGGGAGCGGGCAATCAACCTGGTGGACACCGCGATGTACCTCGCCAAGGCGCACGGGCGCAACCGCGCCTACGGCGTGCGCCTGCTGCAGGCTCGCAACGAGGCGACGCTGGACGACATCACGCGCTCGCTCGAGTCGGCCTGGCGCGACGGGCAGGTGACGCTCACGCTGCTGCAAGGCCCGTCGGCCACCAGCGAGGTCGCGGCATGAGACGGCTGTGCGCCGGCTCCGCCATGACGAGCGGCCTGCGCCGGCTCGCGCTGGCGTGCGCCGCGCTACTGTTGCCGCATGCCGCCTGCGCCGCGGATGCGCTCGAAGCGCGCATCGACCGGCTGCTGCGCGACGGCTTCGATCATCCGGCGGCGGCGATCGCGCAGCTGCGGCAGCTGCGCGCCGCTACGCCGCCCGGCGCGGCGGCGCGCCTGTTGCTGCAGACCGAGGGCTTGATCCAGGCACAGGCGGGGCGCGAAGCCGAGGCCCACGCGCTGGCCGACGAGCTGCGGGAGATGTCGCGCGACGGCGCGCTGCCGCTGGCGGCCGCCGACGCGAGCCTGGTGCGCGCCGTCGCGGCGCAGACCGCAGGCCAGCTTGCCGTGGCCGCCACGCACGCGGAGTCGGCGGCGGCCATCTACCAGCCCGGCTGCAGCCGCACCGCCGACGGCACGCTGCCCGCGCAGACCTGCGACTACCGCGCGCTCTGGCGCGCGCTGCAGCTGCTGGAGCGCCGTGCCATGAGCCTTGGCCGGTTTCCGCTGGCGCAGCAGCACGCGCAGACAGCGCTCGACCTCGCCGACGCCGCGGGCGACATCGCCCGCAAGGCGCTGAGCCTCGGCTCGTTGGCCTTCATCGCGGCCAACGCCGGCCAGCACGAAGACGCGCAGCGCTCCGTGGCCCAAGCCAAGCGCATGGCCGCACAGGTGGGCGATGCGGCGCTGATGGCGCGCGCGAAAAGCTACGAGGCGCTGGTGGCCGACCTGCGCGGCGACGCCGACGCGGGGCTGCGCGCGACGGAGGAGGCCTACGAGCTCGCGCGTCAGGCCGGGGCGCGCCGGCTGCAGGCGCAGCTGCTCGTGAACCTGAGCGACTCCTACGTTCGCCGCCACCGCCCGGCCGACGCGCTGCGCGCCGCCAATGAGGCGCTGCCGACGGTGCGCGAGTTCAACGACCGGCGCACCGAGCGCACGCTCGTCAACAACGCGGGCCTGGCGAAGATCGGCCTGAGGCGCATCGCCGAAGGCCGGAAGGACATGGCGCGGGTGCTGGAGTTCGAGGTGCGCAGCGGCGCGCAAGCGGAGCAGGCGACGACGCTGCGCGAATTCGGCCAGGCGCTGGCCGCCGTCGGCGAGATGCGCGACGCGCTCGAGCTGTACCACCGCGAGCGCGCGCTGAGCGCGCAGCTGATGCAGCGCAACCAGGATCTTGCGCTGAAGGAGATGCAGGCCCGCTACGACGCCGAGGCCGAGCAGCGCCGCATCGAGCTCGTTCGCAGCGACAACGCCTTGAAGACTGCCGCGCTTGCCAACCGCGACCTGACGCAGCGCATCTGGCTGGTGCTGGCCGCGCTGATGACGCTGTCGGTGGTGTTCGCGGTGCTGCTGGTGCGCCGCGTGCGCGAGACCCACCGCAGGCTCGAGGCGAGCCACGCGCTGCTGCGCGTCGCAAGCGAACGCGACGCCTTGACCGACCTCGCCAATCGCCGCCATTTCCATGCGGTGATGCAGGCCACCGCGGGCGATGGCAAGCGCGGATTCGCGGGCAGCCTGTTGCTGGTGGACATCGATCACTTCAAGCACATCAACGACGGCCATGGCCATGCTGCCGGCGACGTGGTGTTGATCGAAGTGGCGCGGCGCCTCAACGCGGCGGTGCGTGACGAGGACCTCGTGGTTCGCTGGGGGGGCGAGGAGTTCCTGATCGTCGCGGAAGCGCTCGGCACCGAGCAGGCCGACCAGCTGGCCGCGCGCGTGCTCGCGAGCATCGGCAGCACGCCGGTGCTGGTGGAGAACCAGGCGCTGTGGGTCACCGCGTCGATCGGCTATGCGAGCTTTCCGCTGCCGCCCCACCGGGTGGCGCTGCAGTGGGAGCAGGCGGTCAACCTCGCCGACATGGCGCTGTACACCGCCAAGAGCCAGGGCCGCAATCGCGCCGTGGGCCTGGTGTCGGCATCGGCCAGCGATGCGCAGTCGCTGCGCGCAATCGAGGGCGATTTCGAGCGCGCCTGGCACGAAGGCCGCGTGACGCTGCGTCAGACGCCGGGTCCGGGGGCGCCCGACGCCACGGCCTGAGGCGCGTCTCGCGGGGTGTTTCAGGCGGTGCCGAGCGCCTCGTCGATGTGGCGCAGCAGCTCGGCCACGTTCAGCGGCTTGGTCAGGTAGGCCTTGAAACCGGCGCGCTGCGCCGCGGCGATGGGCGCGGGCATCGCATCGGCCGACAGCGCGATGGCCGGGACCGAGGCGAGCTGCGGGTCGTGGGCAAGGTGCTGGATCACGTCGAGGCCGGTCATGTCGCCCAGGTGCATGTCGAGCAGCAGCAGGTCGGGCCGCTCGCGCTGCGCGAGCGCGACGGCCTCGCGGCCGCTGCGCGCGACCAGCAGCCGGCAGTCCGCGCGCAGCCGCATCACCTCGCGCACCAGCTCGACGTTCATCGGGTTGTCTTCGGCATAGAGCACCGTGCGCCGCGGCCCGCCGGCGCTGGTCTCCGCGGCCGGCAGCGCTTCGCGCAGCGGCGCCGGGCGCGTGTTGCCCCCCGGCGCCGACGGCAGCGTGACGGTGAAAGTGCTGCCCACGCCGGGCCGGCTGTCGACGTCGATGCTGCCGCCCATCAGCTGCACCAGGCGCTGGGTGACGACGAGCCCGATGCCGCTGCCTTCGATGCTGCTGCGTTCGGCGCCGAGGCGGTTGAACGGTTCGAACAGGTGCGCTTGCTGCTCGGGCGTGAGCCCCTGGCCGGTGTCGCTCACCTGCAGCTGCACCGCGTCGCCCGTGGGCGTGGCGCCCCAGCGCACTATGACGCTGCCGTTCTCGCGGTTGTACTTGATCGCGTTGCTGAGCAGGTTGACGAGCACCTGGCGCAGCCTCAGGTGGTCGGCCTGCACGTGATCGCCCAGGCTGCTGTCGTGCGGCGGCGGCTTCAGCTCGAGCCGCACGCCGGCGTCGCGCGCGGCGGTGCTGACGAGCGCCGCCGCCTCCTGCACGGCGACGCGCAGCCTCACGGTCTCGGCCGTCAGCGGCATGCCGCCGCTTTCGATGCGCGACAGGTCGAGCACGTCGTTGATCATCGCCAGCAGGTGCGCACCGGCGTCTTCGATGTGCTTCAGCTTGGACAGCTGGTCGGCGGCGAGCGGCGTCGCGCTGTCCATCTGCAGCAGCTGCGAAAAGCCGAGCACCGCGTTCAGCGGCGTCCTCAATTCGTGGCTCATGCGCGAAAGGAACTCGGTCTTGGCGGCGTTGGCCCGTTCGGCGGCCTGCGCCGCGAGCAGCGCCGCCTGCGTCTGCTTGCGCGAGGTGATGTCCTCGATCACCGCGATGAAGTAGGCGGGCCGGCCGGCGGCGTCGCGCACCGCCGCCACCGTCTTCGACACCCAGACGATGCCGCCCTCGGCGTGGCGAAAGCGCTTCTCCAGCGTGTAGCTGTCCGCACTGCCTTCGATCAGGCGGTTGGCATGTGCGATCGTGAGCTGAAGGTCTTCGGGCAGCGTCAGGTCGTGCACCCGCATCTTCAGCAGCGCCTCGGGCGGGTAGCCGAGAATCTTGCTCAGCTGCCTGTTGACGCGCAGGAAGCGTCCATCCGGCGCCACGTGCGCGATGCCCACCGCCGCCATCTCGAAGGTGTTGCGCAGCCGCTCCTCGCTTTCGCGCAGCGCCTGCTCGGCTGCGCGGCGCTGTGCGTCCAGGCGGACCGCGCCGATGATCGCGGCGACGCTCGAGAACAAGGGCTGCAGAAAGTCGGCCAGGCCCTTGTCGTAGCCGCCGCGCCGGTTGGCCAGGCCCACCAGGCCCAGCATTTCGCCGCCATGGAACAGCGGCACGCCGAGAAAGGCGCGCAGCGGGGGGTGGCCCGACGGCACCCCGCCGCGCCGTTCGTCGTGCGCGGGGTCGTTGGCGATCACCACCTCGCCGCTGCGAACGGCGGCGCCGAACAACGTCTCCATGCGGTGGAACTCCATCGGCTGCTCGCCGCTGCGATGGCGTTCGCAGATCGTGCGGGTCGGTTCGTCCCAGGCGATGTCGGTCAGCACCAGGATGCGCAGGAAGGGACGCTCGTCCGCCGGATCGTGCAGCACCTCGGCGATGAACCCGTACTCGCTGCCGGTCACCTCCAGCAGATCGGTCAGCAGCGGATCGAACACCTCGGTGGGCGGGGCGGCCCGAATGAAGCGCGACTGGACGCGGCTGATGATGGCGCCGAGTTCCGGGTAGGCGGTCCCGTGGTTGGAATTGCTCAAGGGGTCAGCGCGTGGCTCGTTGGCTCGTGGGGCGACTCAATGTGACACAGCGGTGCGGCTTGCGCACCCGTCAGGAATTACAGGCTCGTGCTTGCCACGCCGAGCAATCGGCGGGCCCGGCAAGCCGGATGCCGCCGTGCGCGCCCTTGCGGGGTGTCGAAGTCCTCACCTCGGGGCTTGCCCTCTGGCCGCGTGCGGAAGCCGGGGCACACACTGCTCACCCTGTCCACCGAGCACAAGGAAGAAACGATGCACCGCGTTTACCGCCGCCAGCTCCTTGCATTGGCCGCCGCCGGCCTTCTGCCGGCCACGCTGTTCGCACAAGACCGATGGCCTTCTCGACCGGTGCGCATCGTGGTGCCCTTCCCGCCCGGCGGCACCACCGACATCCTCGCGCGCGCACTGGCGCCGGAACTCGCGCGCGTCTTCGGCCAGCAGTTCATCGTCGACAACAAGGCGGGTGCGGGCGGCAACGTCGGCGCGGCCGAGGTGGCGAAGGCGGCACCCGACGGGCACACGCTGCTGATGGGCACGGTGGGCACGCACGGCATCAACCAGTCGCTGTACCCGAAGATGCTCTTCGACCCGATCAAGGACTTCGCGCCGATCACGCTGGTGGCGGGCGTTCCCAACGTGCTGGTGATGAACCCGGCGAAAGCCGATGCGCTGAAGATCGATTCCGTGCCCGACCTGATCCGCCATGCCAAGGCCAACCCCGGGCGGCTCAACATGGCCTCCAGCGGCAACGGCACATCGATCCATCTGAGCGGCGAGCTGTTCAAGAGCATGACGGGGACGTTCATGGTGCACTTCCCCTACCGCGGCTCGGGCCCGGCACTGCTCGACCTGATCGGCGGCACGATGGACCTGATGTTCGACAACCTGCCGTCTGCGCTGCCGCACATCAAATCAGGCCGGCTCAAGGCACTGGCCGTGACGAGCGCCCAGCGCAGCGCCGCGCTGCCCGAGCTGCCGACCGTCGCGGAGGCGGCCAAGCTGCCCGGCTTCGACGCGAGTTCCTGGTTCGGCCTTCTGGCCCCCGCCGGCACGCCCGCGGACATCGTCAACCGCATCCAGCAGGAGACGGCGAAAGCGATGGCGACACCCGCATTGAAGGAGCGGCTGCTTGCGCAAGGCGCGATCCCGAGCGGCATGCCCCCCGCCGATTTCGCGGCCTATATCGCTGCCGAGACGAAGAAGTGGGCACAGGTCGTGAAGGTGTCGGGGGCGAAGGTCGACTAGAGAGCGGAGCGAAGGAGAGAGCGGAGCGAAGGGCGAGGGGCCCCTTTCAAGGGGATCGACCAGCGCAGCGATCGGCGAAGGAGCGGGGCTCGATGCCCCGCGACTGAGTTAACACGGCATCCAGTACAACAACCCAGAATTGCCCCGCGCGCCCTCATCCCACCCCGATGCTTGTCTCCCCGTTCCCCACCCTCCGCGACGACCTCATCGCCGCCTTCATCGTCAGCGTCCTGCTGATCCCCCAGAGCCTCGCCTACGCCTTGCTCGCCGGCCTGCCGCCGCAGGCCGGCCTCTACGCCAGCCTGCTGCCGCTGCTGGCCTACGCCGCGCTCGGTTCCAGCCCCGTGATGGGCATCGGCCCGGTGGCCATCGTGGCGCTGATGGTCTCGCAGGCGATCGCCGATGCGCCGGCCGGCGCGAACCCGCATGCGGTCGCACTCGTGCTCGCCGCCGAAGTCGGGCTGCTGCTGGCGCTGGCCGCGTGGTGGCGGCTCGACGCCCTGGCCGCACTGCTCAGCGTGCCGGTGCTGCACGGCTTCGAGACCGGCGCGGCGCTGTCGATCGCGCTCAGCCAGCTGCCGGTGCTGCTCGGCGCGGCGGCGCAGGGCTCCAACCTGCCGCGGGTGCTCGCCTCGTGGGCCGATGCACCGACGCCGTGGTGGCCGCTGACCGCGCTCTACGGCGCCGCGGCGCTCGCCGCGCTGTGGCTGCTGCGCCGCCACGCCGTGCGCTGGCTCTCGCGGCACATGCCTGCCGCACGCGCCACGCTTCTCGCGCGCTTTGCGCCGCTGATGGTGCTGGCGATCGCGATGGCTGTGGCCGCCGCTAGCGGTGCCGGCGCGCGCGGCGTGGCGCTGGTCGGCGAGCTGCCGGCGCTGGGCGAGAGCTGGGCCACGCCGCCGCTCGACGCGCGGTTGTGGTGGCATTTGCTGCCGAGCGCTGCGCTGATCGCGCTGGTGACCTTCGTGAGCAGCCTGGTCGTGGCGGAGTCGCTGGGGCGCCGCCAGGGCACGCGCATCGTGCCGCGGCGCGAGCTGGCCGGCCTGGCCGCAGCCAACGTCGCCGCGTCGCTCGGCTCGGGCATGCCGGTGGCGGGCAGCTTCACGCGCAGCGTCGTCAACCTCGACGCCGGCGCTCGCAGCCGGATGGCCGGCGTGTTCACCGCGTTCGTGATGGCGCTGGCCATCGTGCTGCTGGCGCGGCCGCTGGCGGTCCTGCCCAATGCGGTGCTCGCCGCGACCATCATCGTCGCCGTGCTGTCGGTGCTCGACTGGCGGCCGTTTCGCGAAGCCTGGCGCTACGCCCGACCCGAGTGGGTGTTGATGGCGGCGGTCTGCGCGCTGACCGTGCTGCACGGGGTAGCGTGGGCCCTGGCGCTGGGCGTGGTCGGCTCGATCGCCTTGCTGCTGCAGCGCACAGCGCGGCCGCATGTGGCGCTGATCGGGCGCGTGCCGGGCACCGAGCACTTTCGCAACGTCGACCGCCATGAGGTCGAACTGGTGCCGGAGGTGTTGGCGCTGCGCATCGACGAGAGCCTGCTCTTCACGAACGCGCGGCAGCTGAGCGACGTGGTGTTGCAGCACCTCGCGCAATTCCCCGGCACGCGGCGAGTCGTGCTGCAGATGTCGCCGGTGAACCACATCGACTTCAGCGGTCTCGCGGCGCTGCGGGCGTTGCACGACATGCTGGCCGGACGCGGGATCCGGCTCGACCTGAGCGAAGTGAAGGGGCCCGTGCTGGACGGCTTGCGCATGGGCGGTTGGCGCGGCTGGTTCGCGGGCGACCTATACCTCAGCCACCACCAGGCGATGCGCGGCGAGTCGCCGGTGACGCCGGTGGTCTGATCGCTCTGCCAGCGCGGGGCGAAGGAGCCCGCCGGATGCGATGATTCGCCCATGGCACTCGACACCATCGACATCGAAACCGGTCCGAACCCGACCGCCAGCATCATCGTCCTGCACGGCCTCGGCGCCGACGGCAACGACTTCGTCCCCTTCGCCGACGAGATGGACTTGTCCAGCGTCGGTCCGGTGCGCTGGGTGTTCCCGCACGCGCCGACGATGCCGGTGACGATCAACGGCGGCTACGTGATGCGCGCCTGGTACGACATCCTCGGCATGGACCTGGTGCAGCGCGAGGACGAAGCGGGGCTGCGGCGCTCGCAGGCGATGGTCCAGGCGCTGATCGCCAGCGAACGTGCGCGCGGCGTGCCGGCCCATCGCATCGTGCTCGCCGGCTTCTCGCAGGGCTGCGCGATGGCGCTGCTGACGGGGCTGCGTCACGACGAGCGGCTGGCCGGGCTGGTCGGCATGTCGGGCTACCTGCCGCTGGCCGCCACGCTCGCCGCAGAACGCAGCAGCGCCAACGCCGACGTGCCGATCTTCTTGGCGCACGGCCGCAGCGACCCGGTGGTGCCCTACGGCCGCGCCGTGGCCTCACGCGACGCGCTGCAGGCGCTGGGCTATCCGCTCGAGTGGCATGAATACCCGATGCAGCACGCGGTGTGCGCGCAGGAGATCGCCGATCTGAACCGGTGGCTGTTGCGCGTGCTGGCCTGAAAGGCCGCCGTCTGCCGGCGCCTCAGCCCGGCGTATCGAACCGCCGGCGAGGCTTCTCCGCCCGCGCATACAGCGGCTGCACCGCCGGCAAGGTCGACTGGATCTGCTGGATGCGCGACGTCCCCGGCGGATGCGTCGAGAGCCACTGCGGAGGCGAGCCCTTGCTCGCCTGCCCCATCTTCTGCCACAGCGTCACGCCGGCCTGCGGGTCGTAGCCCGATCGCGCGGCCACGTCGAGCCCGACCTTGTCGGCTTCCGATTCATCCTCGCGGCTGAAACGCAGCGTCAGCAGCTGCCCGCCGATGTTGGCGAGGTAGCGCCCGCCGCTGCCGAGCCCGAACAGCGCCGAACCGAGTTCGATCAGCCCGTTGGTCGCTGCCGTCTTGCCCATGCGCTCGCGCGCGTGTTCGCGCAGCGCGTGGGCCATCTCGTGACCCATGATCATCGCGACCTCGTCGTCGTTGAGCTTGAGCTGATCGAGGATGCCGTAGAAGAACGCGATCTTGCCGCCCGGCATGCAGAAGGCGTTGATCTGCTTGCTGGCGAAAAGATTGACCTCCCAGCGCCAGTCGCGCGCCCGCGGCGTCGACTTGAGATTGGGGGCCAGCACATGCGGGATCAGGTGCTGCGCGATCGCGCGCAGCCGCACCACCTGCGGGTGGCCGTCCGGCGCGAGCGCGCGCTGGCTCGAAGCCTGCTGCAGCATCTGGCGGTATTGCTGCGCTGCAGCGGCTTCGATCTGGTCGGCCGGCACCAGCTGGGCGAGGCCAGAACGATCGTCCACCACCACGCCCTCGGCCGCGGCGATGCCGGGCAAGGCGAGCGCGGCGCCGGCGCCCAGCAGCGTGGCGTGGAAGCGCCGGCGCGAATGAAGCGCGCAGTTGCAGCCCCAGGCGTGCAGGCCGAGCGCGGGATCGGGTTGGAAGTCGGCTTGGGGGTCGAAATGAGCGTTCATGAAGCTTCCGAGTCGCGGTTCGCGGGCGGTGTTCCCAGGGACGGAGCAAGTATGGTGCCTTGAATCCGCCGGTTTCGCCCTCAGTCGGGTGCTTATGCGGGCGCCCTTCAATCGTCCGTCAGCGGCGTGTCGGGATCGACTTCGAGCGCGCGCACCGGCTCGCGCAGCCACCACAACATCAGCAACGCCGGCAACGCCACAACGGTCGACACGATGAAGAAGGTGGGCCAGCCGATCGATTCGGCGAGCACGCCCGCGAGCGGCCCGACCCATACGCGGCCGACCGAGGCAAAGGCCGACAGCAGCGCGAACTGCGTCGCGGTGAAGCGCTGGTTGCACAGGCTCATCAGGAAGGCGAGGAAGGCGGCGGTGCCCATGCCGCCCGACAGGTTCTCGATCGCGATGACGAGCAGCAGCCCGCCGTCGACGGGCGTCGCCTGCGCCAGCTGCACGAAGCTCCAGTCGAAGGCCGGGATCGTGAGCCCCGGCAGCAGCCCCTTGCCGTTGACGGCGAGCCACCAGAAGCCGAGGTTGCTCAGCATCTGCAGTACGCCGAACAACAGCAGCGAGCGCCACAGTCCGAGGCGGATCATCAGCGTGCCGCCGATCAGCGCGCCGGCGATGGTGAGCCACAGCCCGAGGATCTTGTTGACGACGCCGACCTCTGCCGTGCTGTAGTGCACCGCCTGCAGCAGGAAGGGCGTCATCAGCGAACCCGCGAAGGCGTCGCCCAGCTTGTAGAGCACGATGAACAGCAGAAAGGCCGCGGCGCCGGCTTGCGAGAAATAGCTGCGCAGGCCGCCGAGGAGAGTGTCGAACCTCGCGCGGCGTGCGGCCCAGGCGGCCAGCGGCAAGGTGAGGGCGATGCCCAGCATCAGCGCCAGCAGGTCGGTCCATTTGGCCTGCAGTCCCGCGCTCACCCCGCTGCCGTCGAAGAACGGCGCGAGCAGCGTTTGGGCCAGCGGCTGGGCGAGCCCGCCGGAAACCAGGGCATGCACCGTGCCGCCCGGCGAGGCCAGGGCATCGGCGACCCACTGGCCTATGCCGCCGCTGAGCAGCACGCCCACGGCGACCGCGGCAACCACCGCGAAGAAGCCGGTGAGATCGCGCCGCGCCTCGCTGGTCGGCCTGGCGCGCATCGGCAGGCGCGGCAGCAGGACCACCGTGACGGCGGCGGCGCCGACCATCACCCAGCCCATGAACCGATAGACCTCGGGCCAGGTCCAGCCGCCGCCCTGCGTGGGGTCGACCCAGATGAAGGCGACGCCGCCGGAGAGGATCATCGCCAGCCGATAGCCCATGACGTTCAGCGAGGAGCCCAGGCCGCGCTCGCTCGCATGCAGCAAGTCGGTGCGGTACGCATCGTTCACCACGTCGTGCGACGCGGAGAGGAAGGCCACCAGCACCGCCAGCATCGCGAACGCGCGTATCGCGTGGCCGGGCGAGGTGGCCGCCATCCACCACAGCGCGCCGGCGAGCGCAAGCTGCGTCAGCACCAGCCACGACCGGCGCCGGCCGAGCCAGGGCAGCTCGAACCGGTCCATGAGCGGCGCCCACAGGAACTTGAACGTATAGGGCAGACCGACGATGCTCAGGAAGCCGATCTGCGCGATGCCCACGCCTTCGGCGGTGAGCCAGGCCTGCATCGCCTGGCCCGTCAATGCGAGCGGCAGCCCCGAGGCGAAACCCAGCAGCGCCACCACCAGCAGCCGGTGCAGCGCCGCCAGCTCGAAGCGTGAACGCGGCGCGGCGCGGGCGACGGGGTCGGTCATGCGGGCATTCTAGGCACCGCATTCCGCGTGGCCCGCCGGCGCCGCGGGTCTCCTACAAGGTGAAGTCGTAGTCGATCACGAGCGGCGCGTGGTCCGAGAAGCGCTGCTCCAGGTAGATGTGCTCGCGCAGCGCCTTGGCCGCCAGCGCGGGCGTGGCGAGGTGGTAGTCGAGCCGCCAGCCGACGTTCTTCGCCCAGGCCTGTCCGCGGTTGCTCCACCAGGTGTATTGCTCGGGACGCGGGTTGAGCACGCGGAACACGTCGACCAGCCCGATCTCGTCGAGCGCATGCGTCATCCAGGCGCGCTCCTCGGGAAGAAAGCCGCTGTTCTTCTGGTTGCTGCGCCAGTTCCTGAGGTCGATCTCCTTGTGCGCGATGTTGACGTCGCCCACGAGGATGAATTCACGTTCGGCCTTCAGGCGGATCAGATGCGGCGCCATCAGCGCGAGGAAGCGGAACTTCGCCTGCTGGCGGTGCTCTCCACTGGATCCGCTGGGAAAGTAGCAGCTGATGACGCTGAGCTTGCGCCGGGGCGTGTCGAAGCGGGCCTCGACATAGCGGCCCTCCGCGTCGAACTCCTCATTGCCGATGCCCAGCACGACGTCGCTCGGTTCCTTGCGGCTGTACAGCGCAACGCCCGAGTAGCCCTTCTTCTCCGCGCAGTGAAAGTGACCCTTCATGCCCGCCACGCTGTCGAAGCGCCCCGCGATGTCGCAGACCTGGGCCTTGATTTCCTGCACCCCCATACAATCTGCGGCCAATCCCTCGGCAAAGGGCACGAAGCCCTTGTTCGCCGCCGAGCGGATGCCGTTCAGATTCAACGTGACGAGACGGAACACTTCGATGTCCTCAATGAGCGCGGCTGCCGCCAATGATTCGCTGGCCCGGGACTTCGTCGCGTTTTCGGTCCGCTCCGGCGTGCTGCGGTTCGGGGAGTTCAAGACCAAGGCCGGGCGCTTGTCGCCCTACTTCTTCAACTCGGGCTTGTTCGACGACGGCGCGAAGCTCGCGCGTCTGTCGGAATTTTATGCGCGGCGCCTGCTCGCCTCGGGCGTGGCGTTCGACATGCTGTTCGGGCCTGCCTACAAGGGCATCACGCTGGCCGCGGGCTGCGCGATCTCGCTTTCGAGCCTGGGCCGCAACGTGCCGTTCTGCCATAACCGCAAGGAAGCCAAGGACCATGGCGAGGGCGGCCTGATGGTGGGCGCGCCGCTTGCGGGGCGCGTCGTCATCATCGACGACGTGATCACCGACGGCGCCTCCAAGCGCGAGTCGGTGGAGATGATCCGCGCGGCCGGCGCGGAACCCGCGGCGGTGCTGATCGCGATGGATCGCATGGAGCGCGGCGGGCGCGATGACAACCTTTCGGCGCACTCGGCCGTTGAAGATTTCCGGATTCAGTACGGGTTGCCGGTGATCTCCATTGCGACGCTCGCCGACCTCATGCAGTATTTGCAGTCCAACGACGACCCGGCGCTGGCTGCGCATTATTCACGGGTTGCGGCTTATCGCGAACGATACGGGGTCTGAATGGTGAAGCGGGGGGCTTGGCGTTCGGCAAGGTGGGCGGGTTGTGCGGCGGGGCTTCTCGCCGCCGGCGCAGCCTGGGCGGCGCCCGGCATCTACAGCTGCATCGACGCCAACGGCAAACGGCTCACGTCCGACCGGCCGATCGTCGAATGCTCCACCCGCGAGCAGCGCCTCCTCAACCCCGACGGCTCGGTCAAGCGCATCGTGCCGCCCACGCTGACGGCCGACGAACGCGCCGAACAGGAGGCGCGCGAGCGCCAGGCGCAGGTCGACCGGGCAGCGCAGAAGGATGCCACCCGGCGCGACCGCAACCTCATGGCGCGGTTTCCCGACGAGGCGACGCACAACAAGGCCCGCGCCGCGGCGCTCGACGACGTGCATGCCTCGGTGCGGCTGTCCGAAAGGCGCCTGGCGGCGCTGGCCGCCGACCGCAAGCCGCTGATGGACGAAGCCGAGTTCTACGCCGGCAGGCAGTTGCCGCACAAGCTGCGCCAGCTGCTCGACGCCAACGACGCGGCCACCGAGGCGCAGCGTTCGCTGATCCAGAACCAGCAGTCGGAAATGGTGCGCATCAACGCACTTTACGATGCCGAGCTTGCGCGGCTGCGCCGCCTGTGGGCGGGTGCACCGGCCGGATCGATGGGCGCCTTGTCAACGGCCGCCGCGGCCTCGGCGGCCAAGCCGGCGACGATTCGGTAGACCGGCCGCGCGCCTGGTCGGTGCGGCCGCAGGCTGGCGCCTGGAAGGCGGCTTTTCAGCCGCCCAGCTTCTTCTTCAGCAGCTCGTTGACCTGCGCAGGGTTGGCCTTGCCCTTGCTTGCCTTCATCGCCTGGCCGACCAGCGCGTTGAAGGCCTTTTCCTTGCCGGCGCGGTATTCGTCGACCGACTTCGCGTTGGCCGCCAGCACCTCGTCGAGGATGCGGTCGAGCTCGCCGGTGTCGCTCATCTGCTTGAGGCCCTTGGCGGCGATGACGGCATCGACCTCATGGCCCTCGCCGGTCCACAGCGCGTCGAACACCTGCTTGGCGCCGTTGTTCGAAATCGTGCCGTCGGCGATGCGCGAAATCAGCGTTGCCAGCGTCGGCGCCTTCACCGGGCTCGACGCCAGCTCGCGGCCTTCGGCATTGAGCCGGCGTGACACCTCGCCCATCAGCCAGTTCGCCACCAGCTTCGGCTGGCCGCAGGCCCGGGCCGCGTCCTCGAAGAAGGCGCCGAAGGTCTTGTTCTGCGTCATCATCGACGCGTCGTAGGCCGGCAGGCCGTAGTCCTTCTGAAAGCGTGCGGCCATCACGCCCGGCAGCTCCGGCATGTGCGCGCGCACCTCGTCGATCCAGTCCGGCGAGATCACGAGTGGCGGCAGGTCGGGATCGGGGAAGTAGCGGTAGTCGTGCGCGTCTTCCTTGCTGCGCATCGCGCGCGTCTCGCCGCTGTCGGGGTTGAACAGCACGGTGGCCTGCTGCACCTCGCCGCCGTCTTCGATCAGGTCGATCTGCCACTGGATTTCGAAGTCGATCGCCTGCTGCAGGAACTTGAAGCTGTTGAGGTTCTTGATCTCGCGCCGCGTGCCGAAGGGCGCGCCGGGCTTGCGCACGGAGACGTTGGCATCGCAGCGGAACGAGCCCTCCTGCATGTTGCCGTCGCAAATGCCGAGCCAGACGACCAGCGCGTGCAGCGCCTTCGCGTATTCGACCGCCTCGATGCTCGCGCGCATGTCGGGCTCCGAGACGATCTCCAGCAGCGGCGTGCCGGCGCGGTTCAGGTCGATACCGGTCTGCCCAGCGTAGTCCTCGTGCAGCGACTTGCCGGCGTCTTCTTCGAGGTGGGCGCGGGTGAGGTTCACCTTGTGCGGCGTGTCCCCGACGAAGAACTCGATGACGCCGCCTTGCACCACCGGCGTCTCGTACTGGCTGATCTGGTAGCCCTTGGGCAGGTCGGGGTAGAAGTAGTTCTTGCGCGCGAAGATCGAGTGGTTGGCGACCTTGGCGCCCACGGCAAGCCCGAAGCGGATCGCGCGCTCGACGGCGCCGCGGTTCATCACCGGCAGCGTGCCGGGCAGGGCAAGATCCACCGGCGAGGCCTGCGTGTTGGGCGCCGCTCCGAAGGCGGTCGGCGAACCGCTGAAGATCTTGCTGTGCGTCGACAGCTGCGCGTGCGTTTCCAGGCCGATCACGACCTCGTAGCCCCGGATCAATTTGCTGCTGGTGCTCATCGCGTCAGATTCCTGCCGGCGCGCGGACATGCCAGTCGGTCGCCTGCTGGAAGGCATGCGCCGCGTGCAGCAGCGTGCCTTCTTCGAAATAGTTGCCGATCAGCTGCAGCCCGACCGGCATGCCCGACTCGCCGAAGCCCGCCGGCACGCTCATGCCCGGCAAACCGGCGAGGCTCGCCGGCAAGGTGAAGATGTCGGCAAGGTAGCTCGCCACCGGGTCGTCGCCCTTGTCGCCGAGCTTCCACGCCACGCTCGGCGCGACCGGCCCGGCGATCACGTCGCACTGCCGGAAGCAGGACTGGAAGTCGTCGGCGATCATGCGGCGCAGCTTCTGCGCCTGCAGGTAGTAGGCGTCGTAGTAGCCGTGCGAGAGCACGTAGGTGCCGATCATGATGCGGCGCTTCACCTCCGGCCCGAAGCCCTCGGCGCGCGTCTTCTTGTACATGTCGAGCAGGTCGGCGTACTTCTTCGCGCGGTGGCCGAAGCGCACGCCATCGAAGCGGCTCAGGTTGGAACTCGCCTCGGCCGGCGCGATGATGTAGTAGACGGGAATCGACAGTTCCGTGCGCGGCAGGCTCACGTCGACGAGCGTGGCGCCGAGCTTCTCCAGCTCCGACAGCGCCGAGCGCACGGCGCTGTTCACGTCGGACGCGAGCGCTTGCGGAAAGAACTCGCGCGGCAGGCCGATGCGCAGGCCCTTCAGCGGCTGTGCTGCTGTGCCGGCATCGCGCGGCTTGAGCATCGCCGCATGGAAGTCCTGCGGCGGGCGGTTGGCGCTGGTGGAGTCGCGCTCGTCGAAGCCGCTCATCGCCGACAGCAGCAGCGCGCAGTCCTCGGCGCTGCGCGCGAGCGGGCCGGCCTGGTCGAGGCTGGACGCAAACGCGATCATCCCGTAGCGCGAACACACGCCGTAGGTCGGCTTGATGCCGGTGATGCCGGAAAAGCTCGCCGGCTGGCGAATCGAGCCGCCGGTGTCGGTGCCGGTGGCGGCGGGCACCAGGCGCGCAGCCACGGCCACCGCCGAACCACCCGAGGATCCACCCGGCACGCGGCTCGTGTCCCACGGGTTCTTCGCCGGCTTGAAGGCCGAGTTCTCGTTGCTCGAGCCCATCGCGAACTCGTCGCAGTTGAGCTTGCCGAGCATCACGGTGCCGGCATCGGCGAGCCGGCGCACGACCGTGGCGTCGAACGGGCTCATGTAGCCGGCAAGCATCTTCGAACCGGCTGTCGTCGGCAGCACGCTGGTGACGAAGATGTCCTTGTGCGCGAGCGGCACGCCGAGCAGGGCACCGGCGGCGCCGGCTGCGCGCCGCTGGTCGGCGGCCTGCGCCTGGGCCACGGCGTGTTGCTCGTCGACCTCAAGCCAGGCGCCCAGATGTTCGTGACTCGCAACCCGGGCGAGCAGATGTTTCGTGGCTTCGGCGCTCGAGACTTCCTTGGACGCGAGCGCGCGGCCGAGCTCGGCCACCCCCATCTCGTGAAGCGACTTCATTCGATGACCTTCGGCACCAGGAAGAGACCATCCTCGACGAGGGGTGCGCTGCGCTGGTTCAATTCGCGCTGGTTGGCTTCGGTCACCACGTCCTCGCGCAACCGAAGTGCGACTTCCGTCACGGCCGACAGCGGCGTGTACAGCGGCTCGACGCCGCTGGTGTCCACCGCGCTCATCTGCTCGACGATGGAAAAGAAGCCGTTCAGTTGCGCGAGCATCGCCGCCTGTTCTGCCGGCTGCAGTTCGAGACGGGCCAGATGCGCGATGCGGCTCACGTCATCGGAGGTCAAAGCCATGGAAATGCACTCGTGAAATGGTGTTCCAAGAGAGATGGAATCGAAGGGGTATCGGGTATTATCTTCGGTTATCCACAACCCTCCGGATGAAGCCGTGAACCGAGAGACGACGCGGCTTTCCAGCGGGGCCTGTGCCCGATTTGAATGTGAATGCGCTGCGCCGTTGCGCAGCGCCACTGTCGCCCACCACAACGGAACAAGGCTCACGGCAGCTTCGCGCACCGAATTGCACCCAGCCTGCTAACGCCGCCACACAAACACCATGTTCGGATCTTTTCGTCGCTACTTCTCGACGGACCTCGCCATCGACCTCGGCACCGCCAACACGCTGATCTACGTCCGCGGCAAGGGCATCGTGCTCGACGAGCCCTCGGTCGTCGCCATCCGCCACGAAGGCGGCCCCAACGGCAAGAAAACCATTCAGGCTGTCGGCGCCGAGGCCAAGGCGATGCTCGGCAAGGTGCCCGGCAACATCGAGGCCATCCGCCCGATGAAGGACGGCGTGATCGCCGACTTCACCGTCACCGAGCAGATGCTCAAGCAGTTCATCAAGATGGTTCATCCGCGCTCGGTGCTCAAGCCGAGCCCGCGCATCATCATCTGCGTGCCCTGCGGCTCGACCCAGGTCGAGCGCCGCGCGATCCGCGAGTCGGCGCTGGGCGCCGGCGCGAGCGAGGTCTACCTGATCGAAGAGCCCATGGCCGCGGCGATCGGCGCCGGGCTGCCGGTGTCCGAAGCCAGCGGCTCGATGGTGGTCGACATCGGCGGCGGCACCACCGAGGTGGGCGTCATCTCGCTCGGCGGCATGGTCTACAAGGGCAGCGTGCGCGTGGGCGGCGACAAGTTCGACGAAGCCATCATCAACTACATCCGCCGCAACTACGGCATGCTGATCGGCGAGCCGACCGCCGAGGCGATCAAGAAGAGCATTGGCAGCGCCTTCCCCGGCTCCGAGGTGAAGGAGATGGAGGTCAAGGGCCGCAACCTCTCCGAAGGCGTGCCGCGCAGCTTCACGATCTCGAGCAACGAGATCCTCGAGGCGCTCACCGACCCGCTGAACCAGATCGTCTCCAGCGTGAAGAACGCGCTCGAGCAGACCCCGCCCGAGCTCGGCGCCGACATCGCCGAGCGCGGCATGATGCTCACCGGCGGCGGCGCCTTGCTGCGCGACCTCGATCGCCTGCTGGCCGAAGAAACCGGCCTGCCGGTGCTGGTGGCCGAAGACCCGCTGACCTGCGTGGTGCGCGGTTGCGGCATGGCGCTGGAGCGCATGGAGCGCCTGGGCGCCATCTTCACTTCGGAATAAGCCGCATGAACCCGGCGTGCCGGCTTGCCAGCCCGAGGGCCGCGCCGGCCCCCGCCGGACTCGATTGACACCATGGCCACGCCGCTCGGTACCCTCGATCGGACCCCGCCGCCTTTCTTCAGGCAAGGCCCCTCGGCGCTGACCAAGCTCAGCTTCTGTTCGGCGCTGGCCATCTTCCTGATGGTGGCCGACACGCGACTGAAGCTGACGCACCCTGTGCGCACCATGGTCGCCACCGTGCTGCACCCGGTCGAGCGTGTGTTGCGGGTGCCGGTGGACACCTTCAACGCGGTCGGCGAATACGCGATCGGGCTGCAGCAGGCGCTGACCAACGAAGCGGCGGCGCGTGCCGCGCTCGCGCAGCAGTCCGAACGCGCCGCGCGTGTCGAGCAGCTGCAGGCGGAGAACAACCGGCTGCGTGCGCTGCTGGACCTGCGTGCCGCGATCGCGGTGCGCTCGCAGCCGGCCGAGGTGCTGTACGAAGCCCCGGATCCGTTCTCCCGCAAGGTGGTGATCGATCGCGGGACCACGCAGGGCATCGCGCTCGCCTCGCCCGTCATCAACGAAGCGGGTGTGCTCGGGCAGGTGACCCGCGTCTACCCCTTGTCCTCGGAAGTGACGCTGCTGATCGACAAGGACGCGGTGATTCCGGTGCTGAACACGCGCAGCCAGTCGCGCAGCGCCGCCTTCGGCATTGCCACCGGCTCGGGGCTGGAGTTGCGCTTCATGGCCGGCAACGCCGACGTGCAGATCGGCGACCTGCTGCACACCTCGGGCGTCGACGGCATCTACCCGCCGGGCCTGCCGGTCGCCCGCGTCACCGCCATCGACCGCAAGGTCGACACCGGGTTCGCGCGGGTGGCGCTCGCGCCGGCAGCGCAGGCCGATGGCGTGCGCCACGTGCTGGTGCTGGAGCCGCTTGCGCAACAGATGCCGCCGCGCCCGGAGCCCGAACCCGCGGCCGGCGCGCCTGAGGCGAAGCGGGGGGTGCGCAAGTGAGCCACCTCCGGCCGATGACGGGGGGCGCGCGATGATTCTTCCGCGCGCCGCCGACCAGCTGCTGCTGCCGGTCAATCCGCTGTTCGTGTGGTTCACGCTGCTGCTCGCGTTCGGGCTCAACCTCGTTCCGCTCGGCCGCCATCCAGCGATGCCCGACTTCATGGCGCTGGTGCTGGTGTTCTGGAACGTTCACCAGCCGCGCCGCGTGGGGATCGGCCTCGCGTTCGCGTTCGGCCTGATGATGGACGTGCACGACGGCGCCATCCTCGGCCAGCACGCCCTCGCCTACACGCTGCTGAGCTACTTTGCGATCACGATCCATCGGCGGCTGCGCTGGTTCACCGTGCCGTCGCAGGCGGTGCAGATCCTGCCGCTGTTCGGCGCCGCGCACGCCGTTTCGTTCATAGTGCGCATGATCGCCGGCGGCATGCTGCCCGGCTGGGAACTGCTGCTCGCTCCGGTCTTCGAATCGTTGCTGTGGCCGGTGGCGACCTGGGTGCTGCTCGCGCCGCAGCGCCGGGCGCCGGACCCGGACGAGAACCGGCCCTTGTGAAGCGGGTGAGCGGTCGCCATGACTGAACTGAAGAATGTCGAGCGGGAGCTCAGCCGGTTTCGCACCCGGCTGGTCGCGGCCGCGGCATTCGTGCTGTTCGGCTTCGGCCTGCTGGCGGCCCGCATGGTGCACCTGCAGGTGTTCAAGCACGACCAGTTGTCCACGCAGGCCGAGGCCAACCGCATCGCCGTGCTGCCGATCGTGCCCAACCGCGGCCTGATCGTCGACCGCAACGGCGTCGTGCTGGCGACCAACTACTCCGCCTACACGCTGGAGATCATGCCGTCGAAGGTGGACGACCTCGATGCAACGATCGATGCGCTGGCCGGCGTGGTCGCCATCGAGCAGCGCGACCGAAAGCGCTTCAAGCGCTTGCTCGACGAAAGCAAGAGCTTCGAGTCTCTGCCCATTCGCACCAAGCTTGCCGACGACGAAGTCGCCCGTTTCCTGGCGCAACGCTTCCGCTTCCCGGGGGTCGACGTGAAGGCGCGGCTGTTCCGCCAGTACCCGCTGGGCGACGTCGGCAGCCACCTGATCGGCTACATCGGCCGCATCAACCAGACCGAGAAGAAGGCGATGGAGGAGTGGCCCGACGAGGTGCTGGCCAACTACCGCGGCACCGAGTACATCGGCAAGCTGGGGGTCGAGCAGAGCTACGAGGGCGAGCTGCACGGCGTGACGGGCTTCGAGGAGGTGGAAACCAGCGCCAGTGGCCGCGCGGTGCGCCTCCTGAAGAGCCACCCGCCGACGCCGGGCAACACCTTGCGCATGTCGATCGACATCCGGCTGCAGGCGCTGGTGGAGCAGATGTTCGGCGAGCGCCGCGGCGCGCTGGTGGCGATCGACCCGCGCAACGGCGAGGTGCTGGCCTTCGTCAGCAAACCGACATTCGATCCGAACCTCTTCGTCGACGGCATCGACGTCGAGAACTGGCGCGACCTCAACGAGTCGATCGACAAGCCGCTGCTCAATCGCGCCCTGCGCGGCACCTACCCGCCCGGCTCGACCTTCAAGCCGTTCATGGCCATGGCCGCGCTCAACAGCGGCAAGCGCAGCCCGAGCCAGATCATCGTGGACAACGCGAACTTCAACTTCGGCGGCCACGTGTTCCGCAGCCACGGCGACCACGGGCTCGGGCCGGTCGACATGTACCGCAGCATCGTCAAGTCGAGCAACGTCTATTACTACTCGCTCGCCAACGAGATGGGCGTGGACCTGATGCACGAACATCTGTCGCCCTTCGGCTTCGGCCGCAAGACCGGCATCGACGTCGAGGGCGAAGTCACCGGCGTGCTGCCCTCGACCGAGTGGAAGCGCAAGTACTACCGCAAGCCCGAGCACCAGCGCTGGTACGCCGGCGAGACGATCTCGCTGGGCATCGGCCAGGGCTACAACAATTTCACGATGCTGCAGCTGGCAAGCGCCACCGCGACGCTGGTCTCCGGCGGGCAGCGGTTCAAGCCACGGCTGGTGAGCGAGATCGAAGACATCGTCACCCACGAAAGAAAGCGCATCGCCAACGACGCGCTACCGCCGCTGGCGATACGAGCAGAGCACCGCGACCTGATCCTGCGGGCGCTGCACGGCGTGACGCAGGAGGGCACGTCGACGCGCGTCTTCATGGGTGCGCCCTACAAGAGCGGCGGCAAGACCGGCACGGCGCAGGCCGTGGGTGTCAAGGCCAACGAGAAGTACAACGCCTCCAAGCTGCTGGAGCACCAGCGCGACCACTCGCTCTACATCGCATTCGCGCCGCTGGAAGCGCCGGCCATCGCGCTGGCGGTGATCGTCGAGAACGCCGGCTTCGGCGCGCAGGCGGCCGCCCCGATCGCGCGCCGCGTGTTCGACTACGCGCTGCTCGGCCTGGTGCCGAGCGAAGAAGACATGGCGCTCACCCGCCAGGGCCTGTCCGGCGCGCCGACGGGCACGCCGCGCGACGCATCGTCCATCCTGCTCGGCGTGCCGCCGATGGCAGCGGCCAGCGCGCCGGCGGCCGCAGCGGCGTCTGCGCCGCAACGTGTGGCGCAGAACGCGGGAGCGGCGCCATGAGCGCGGCAATCTTCGAGCAGCCGTCGGCGCTGCAGCGTCTCAAACCGGTCTTCTCCGGCTTCGACGGCCCGCTCGCCACGGCGGTGCTGCTGCTGGCCGCGGCTGGCATGCTCACGATGTACTCGGTGGGTTTCGACCACGGCACGCGCTTCTTCGACCACGGCCGCAACATGCTGCTGGCGGCGACCATCATGTTCATCGTGGCCCAGGTCAGTCCGCAGCGGCTGATGGCGGTGGCGGTGCCGGTTTATGCGCTGGGGGTCGGCCTGCTGATCGCGGTGGCGCTGTTCGGCATCACGAAGAAGGGGGCGACACGCTGGCTCAACATTGGCGTGACCGTGATCCAGCCGAGCGAGATCCTGAAGATCGCGATGCCGATGATGCTGGCGTGGTGGTTCCAGAGGCGCGAAGGCCAGCTGCGCCGCTTCGACTTCGTCATCGCGGCGCTGATCCTGCTGGTGCCGGTCGGGCTGGTGATGAAGCAGCCCGACCTCGGCACGTCGATCCTGATCCTGTCGGCGGGCCTGTTCGTGATCTTCTTCGCCGGGCTGCCGTGGAAGCTCATCGTGCCGGTGCTGACGGTGGCGGCGGTCGGCATCGCGGCCATCGTGCTTTCGGGCGACCACATCTGCGAGCCCGAGGTCAAGTGGCCGGTGCTACGCGAGTACCAGAAGAACCGCGTCTGCACCCTGCTCGATCCGACCAAGGATCCCTTGGGCAAGGGTTTCCACATCATCCAGGGCATGATCGCCATCGGCTCCGGCGGCATCGACGGCAAAGGCTTCATGCAGGGCACGCAGACCCACCTCGAATTCATTCCGGAGCGCACGACCGACTTCATCTTCGCCGGTTTTGCCGAGGAGTTCGGGCTCATCGGGGTGGGTTGCCTGCTGCTCGGCTTCAGCTTCCTGATCCTGCGCGGGCTGATGATCGCGGCTGACGCGCCCACTGTGTTCACGCGGCTGCTCGCCGGCTCGATCACGCTGAGCTTCTTCACCTACGCCTTCGTCAACATGGGCATGGTCAGCGGCATCCTGCCGGTGGTGGGTGTGCCGCTGCCGTTCGTGAGCTACGGGGGCACGGCAATGGTCACGCTGGGCCTGGGCCTGGGCATCCTGATGTCGATCGCACGCTACCGGCGCCTGATCCAACACTGAGACGTCGGGTTCACGACCCCGCCGCCGGCCCCGTGCCCGCCGCCGGGAATCGCAGCGTGAAGCGCGCGCCGGGACCGAACCCCTCCGATCCCTCGGCGAGCCCCGGCCGATGCCGCAGGTTGGCCTCTGCTAACGTGATTTCCGCCTGGTGCTGCTCGGCGATTTCGCGCACGATCGCAAGCCCCAGGCCGGACCCGTCGGCGCCGCTGCCGAGCACGCGGTAGAAGGGTTGGAACACCTGCTCGCGCTCTGCCGGCGGGATGCCCGGCCCCGAGTCCTCGACCTGCAGCACCACGACCTGCCGGAAGGGGTCGTCCATGACCCGCACTGTCACCGTGCCGCCGGCGGGCGTGTACTGCAACGCGTTGTCGACCAGGTTGCGGATCAGCTCGCGCAGCAGCAGCGCGTGCCCCGTCACCGGCAGCGGCGGTCCCGACTCGCTGCCCTCGTAGCCGAGGTCGATGCGCTTTTCCATCGCGCGCGGCACGAAGTCGCGCACGGTCTCGGCGGCCAGCCGCGCCAGGTTGACGTTCTGGCGGTGCGAGGCGTGTTCCTTGTTCTCCGCGCGTGCCATGGCCAGCAGCTGGTTCACCATGTGCGCCGCGCGCTGGCTCGACAACGCGATCTGCTGCAGCGAGCGCTTGACGGCCTTCGGGTCCGCCGCGCCGGCGTCGATCTCGCGCTGGGCGAGTTCGGCCTGCGTGCGCAGCCCGGCCAGCGGCGTCTTCAGTTGGTGCGCGGCGTCGGCGAGAAAGTGCTTTTGCGAGCGCAGCGATTGGTCCAGGCGCGCGAGCAGGTCGTTGATGGCGCGCACCAGCGGTGACACCTCCTCCGGCACATCGCGCTCGGCGATCGGGCTCAGGTCGTTGCTGTCGCGCCGGCGGATGCGCTGCTGCAGCTCGTTCAGCGGGGCAATGCCGCGCGCCAGCGCCAGCCACACCAGCAGCACCGCCAACGGCAGGATGACGAACTGCGGCAGGATCACGCCCTTGATGATCTCGGTGGCCAGACGCGAGCGCTTGCCCAGCGTCTCGGCCACCTGCACCAGCGGGGCCGACGACACAGGGCGCCCCGGAACCTCGACCCACAGGTATGCCACGCGCACGGTGTCGTTGTTCAGCGTCTCGTCGCGGTAGCGCAGTTCGCCCGGCGGTGTGCGTTCTTCCTCCGGCGGCACCGGCAATGTGCGGTCGCCGCTCAGGTACTCGCCGCGCAGCCCCAGCACCTGGTAGTAGATGGTGTCGGCCTCGTCGGTGCGCAGGATCTCGGAGGCGCCCGCCGGCAGCTCGAAATTCGCCACCGGCGCCCCTTCGGCCATCTCGATGCTCACCTGCTGCGCCAGCACCCGCACCATTTCGCCGAGCTGCCGGTCATAGGGCTTGTTGGCGATGCTCTGTGCGACCAGCCAGGTCAGCACCACGCTCATCGGCCACAGCAGCAACAGCGGCGCGAGCATCCAGTCGAGGATCTCGCCGAAGAGGGAGCGCTGTTCGCGTCGGGGGGCAGGCATGGGCGAAGCAAGAATAACTCCCGCCGCACCCCCGCGGTTGCGGGGGGCGCAGCGAGCGCGTGCGCGACTACGCTCGTGGAATCCCGAGGAGGTGAACCATGTTCCTGCGTCATTTCATCGCTGCCGGCCTGCTGGTTGGCGCATCCGCCGCCCAGGCGGTGATCGTGTTTTCCGACAACTTCGATGCCGATACCAACGGGCTCAACGCGGTGAGCTTTGCCGGCGGCTGGACGGTGAGCAACGGCACCGTCGACGTGATCGGCGCGCCGCCGCCGTTCTTCGATCTGATCCCAGGCAACGGCCACTACATCGACCTCGACGGCTCGACCGGCAACGCCGGGGAGTTCTCCAAGGCCTTGTCACTGACCGCCGGCGTGACTTACACGGCGAGCTTCCAGCTGGCTGGGAGCCACCGCGGCGACTCGAACACCGTCGACGTGTGGTTCGGCAGCACGGCAGCCACCTACACGCTGGCCTCGGGCGATCCGCTGGGCACCCAAATGCTGATGTTCACTCCCGGCGCGAGCGGCACGTTCTCGCTGACCTTTGCCAACCTCGGCGGAGACAACGTGGGCGCCCTGCTCGACAACGTCGAAGTGACGGCCATCCCGGAGCCGTCGACCTACGCCCTGATGCTGGCCGGGCTGGCGGGCATCGGCTTCGTCGCGCGCCGCCGTCGGCAGCGCTGAACCGGCTGCCGGCATGCACAAGGCCCGCTTCGGCGGGCCTTCTGCTTTCGGCGAATCAACCCGGAATCTTCTCGAGGCAGTAACCCAGCCCGCGCACCGTTGCGATGCGCACCGGGCCCTGCTCGATCTTCTTGCGCAGCCGGTGGATGTAGACCTCGATGGCGTTGTTGCTCACCTCTTCGCCCCACTCGCACAGCCGCTCGACCAGCTGATCCTTGCTGACCAGCCGGCCCGAGCGCTGCAGCAGCACCTCGAGCAGGCTCAGTTCGCGCGCCGACAGCTCGATCATCTGGTCGTTGATGTAGGCCACGCGGCCGGTGGCGTCGAAGGTGAGCGGTCCGTGCTTGATGATGGTGGACGCGGTGCCCAGTCCGCGCCGCGTCAGCGCCCGCACGCGCGCTTCGAGTTCCTGCAGCGAGAACGGCTTGGCCATGTAGTCGTCGGCGCCCAGGTCCAGGCCCTTGACGCGCTGCTCCACGCTGTCGGCCGCGGTGAGGATCAGCACCGGCACGCTCGAGCCGCGGGCGCGCAGCTTGCGCAAGACCTCGAGCCCATGGATCTTGGGCAGGCCGAGGTCGAGGATAACGAGATCGAACTCATGCGCCGCGAGCGCGCCATCGGCTTCGCTGCCGCTGCCGACCTGATCGACGGCGTAGCCTGCATTGCGCAAGGAACGCAACAGGCCGTCGGCGAGCACTTGATCATCTTCCGCGATCAGGATGCGCATGTGCAAAGTCTCCGGGTGGTGTGTGTCGTCATCTCGGCGAGTGGCCGCTCGTCCCCACCACCTGCCGATTCTAGGTTTCGCATCCCCCGGCCGGTTGCCGCGCGGGTCGCTAGATACCCCAATCAGGGGGCGCCCCAAATCACTGTACAAACATCCAGCTTTTGCGATAATGCCGCAACTTTTTGGAGGAATCGATGGACGCACCGGTCAAAGCCCTGAATACCGAGAAAGCCAAGGCCCTGCAGGCGGCGCTCGCGCAAATCGAGAAGCAGTTCGGCAAGGGCTCGATCATGCGGCTGGGCGAAGGCGAGGTGATCGAAGACATCGAGGTAGTCTCCACCGGATCGCTCGGCCTGGACATCGCGCTCGGCGTCGGCGGCCTGCCGCGCGGCCGGGTCGTCGAGGTCTACGGGCCCGAGTCCAGCGGCAAAACGACGCTGACGCTGCAGGTCATCTCCGAGATGCAGAAGCTCGGCGGCACCTGCGCCTTCATCGACGCCGAACACGCGCTCGACGTGCAGTACGCGCAAAAGCTCGGCGTCAACCTTCAGGAGCTGCTGATTTCGCAGCCCGACACCGGCGAGCAGGCGCTCGAAATCGTCGACGCGCTGGTGCGCTCCGGCTCGGTCGACCTGGTGGTGATCGACTCGGTGGCTGCACTCACGCCCAAGGCCGAGATCGAAGGCGAAATGGGCGACTCGCTGCCCGGCCTGCAGGCGCGGCTGATGAGCCAGGCGCTGCGCAAACTCACCGGCACGATCAAGAAGACCAACACCATGGTCATCTTCATCAACCAGATCCGCATGAAGATCGGCGTGATGTTCGGCTCGCCTGAAACCACCACCGGCGGCAATGCGCTCAAGTTCTACGCCTCGGTGCGGCTCGACATCCGCCGCATCGGCAGCATCAAGAAGGGCGAAGAGGTCATCGGCAACGAAACCAAGGTCAAGGTCGTCAAGAACAAGGTCTCGCCGCCGTTCAAGACCGCCGAGTTCGACATCCTCTACGGCGAAGGCATCAGCCGCGAAGGCGAGATCATCGACATGGGCGTCGAAGCCAAGGTGCTCGAAAAGAGCGGCGCCTGGTACGCCTACCAGGGCGAAAAGATCGGCCAGGGCAAGGACAACGCACGCGAGTTCCTGCGCGAAAACGTCGACCTGGCGGTCGAGATCGAGAACAAGGTGCGCGAGGCGCTGGGCATCCCGTTGCGTCCGAGCGAGGCCGGCGCGGTCGATGAGTCCGCCGCAAAGCCGGCGCGCGGCAAGGCCGCCAAGGAATCGAAGGAATAACAGCGCTGGGCGGGCCGAAGCGAATTGCCTCGGTCCGGCACGAAGGCGCGCAGATCGTCGGCGTCCTCCATGGCCACCAGCAAGCAGCCGCTGTCGCTCAAGGGCCGGGCGCTCGCCCTCCTGGCGCAGCGTGAACACAGCGAGGTCGAGCTGCGGCGCAAGCTGCTGCGCCATGCACGTGCCGAGGCGGCGGCCAAGGCCGTGCAGGCCGGTGCGGGTGCCTCGGCTGAGCAAGACGGGGCCGCCGAGGACGACATGGCCCGCGTCGACGCAGTCATCGACTGGCTGCGCACGCACAACTACTTGAGCGAACAGCGATTCGTCGAGAGTCGCATGCATGCCCGGACGGCGCGCTACGGCAACCTGCGCATACGCCAGGAGCTGGCGCAGCACGGCTTGTCGTTGCCGGCCGACGCCGCCCAGGCGCTCAAGGACAGCGAGGCCGATCGCGCCGCCGCGGTGTGGGAGCGCAAGTTCGGCCGACCCGCCGCTGACGCGGCAGGGCGAGCCCGCCAGGCCCGCTTTCTGGCGCAACGCGGCTTCTCGCCGGAGGTCATTTCGCGTGTGCTGCGCCAGGCCGGCCGCGCGCCCGCTGAGCCAGCCGAGCCCGAATCAGACTGATCCGCACCGTGCGCGGCGCCGCTTGGTCGCCCGTGGGAGGTCCCCTGGGCTGTCAGTTTTGGTGCAGGGCAGCATGCTACATTCTCCGGCTGTTGCTGGATTCTGGATTTCATGCGCCTCCCTGGCGCACCGAGTGATCTGCCGCCGGCACCGCGTCCTCACACCACGGCCCGCCGCGACCTCTCCAATGGCCTTGCCCACCCGCCGCGCCACTGCGACTGCATCCGTACTTCCCGCGCCCGCCCACGTCGGCGCCGGCCGACAATTCGGTCCGAACCGCCCCGCTTCCTTTTCCAAAACTCTCGAGAGAGTCCGACATGAAAATCCATGAGTACCAAGGCAAGGAAATCCTGCGCCAGTTCGGCGTGCCGGTGCCGCGCGGCTACCCCGCGTTCAGCGTGCACGAAGCGACCGAGGCGGCGCAAAAGCTGGGTGGCCCGGTCTGGGTGGTGAAGGCGCAGATTCATGCCGGCGGACGCGGCAAGGGCGGCGGCGTCAAGCTCGCTCGCTCGCTCGACGACGTGAAGCAGCTCTCCGGCGAGATCCTCGGCATGCAGCTGAAAACGCACCAGACCGGACCCGAAGGCCAGAAGGTGCGCCGCCTGCTCATCGAGGAAGGCGCCGACATCAAGAAGGAGTACTACGTCGCAGCGGTCACCGACCGCGCCACGCAGAAGGTCGCCATCATGGCCTCCAGCGAGGGCGGCATGGATATCGAGGAAGTCGCGCACAAGACGCCCGAGAAGATCATCAAGGTCTTCATCGACCCGCTCGCCGGAATGACCGAGGCTCAGGGCCTCGAGCTGGCGCGCGGCATCGGCGTGCCCGAGGCCTCGCAGTCGCAAGCGGTCGACATCTTCAAGAAGCTCTATGCCTGCTACATGCAGACCGACGCGTCGCTCGCCGAGATCAACCCGCTGATCCTCGAAGGCAACGGCAACGTCAAGGCATTGGACGCGAAGTTCAACTTCGACTCCAACGCGCTGTTCCGCCACCCGGAGATCGTGGCCTACCGCGACCTCGACGAAGAAGACCCGGCGGAAGTCGAGGCCAGCAAGTTCGACCTCGCCTACATCCAGCTCGACGGCAACATCGGCTGCCTGGTCAACGGCGCGGGCCTTGCGATGGCGACGATGGACACCATCAAGCTGTTCGGGGGCGAGCCGGCGAACTTCCTCGACGTGGGCGGCGGCGCCACCGCCGAGAAGGTCACCGAAGCATTCAAGCTGATGCTCGCGAGCCCGAAGGTGCGCGCGATCCTCGTCAACATCTTCGGCGGCATCATGCGCTGCGACACGATCGCCGAAGGCGTGATCGCTGCCTGCAAGGCAGTGAACCTGCAGGTGCCGTTGGTGGTGCGCATGAAGGGGACCAACGAGGACCTGGGCAAGAAGATGCTCGCCGAGTCGGGGCTGCCCATCATCAGCGCCGACACGATGGCCGAGGCCGCGCAAAAAGTCATGGCCGCGCTGAAGTAACTCACTGCCCTTGCAACGAGAGAACGATCATGTCCATCCTCATCAACAAAGACACCAAGATCATCACGCAGGGCATCACCGGCAAGACGGGCCAGTTCCACACCCGCATGTGCCGCGATTACGCCAACGGCAAGAACTGCTTTGTCGCCGGCGTGAACCCGAAGAAGGCCGGCGAAGACTTCGAAGGCATTCCGATCTTCGCAAGCGTCAAGGAAGCGGCGAAGGCCACCGGCGCCACCGTCAGCGTCATCTACGTTCCGCCCGCCGGCGCCGCCGATGCGATCTGGGAAGCCGTCGAAGCCGAGCTCGATCTGGCCATCTGCATCACGGAAGGCATTCCGATCAAGGACATGCTCATCGTGCGCAACAAGATGAAGCAGAAGGAGGCCCAAGGCGGCAAGAAGACCCTGCTGCTGGGCCCGAACTGCCCCGGCCTCATCACCCCCGACGAAGTCAAGATCGGCATCATGCCGGGCCACATCCACAAGAAGGGCCGCATCGGCGTGGTGTCGCGTTCGGGCACGCTGACCTACGAGGCGGTCGCGCAGTTGACCGAGATCGGCCTCGGACAGTCGAGCGCGGTGGGCATTGGCGGCGACCCGATCAACGGTCTGAAGCACATCGACATCATGCAGATGTTCAACGACGATCCCGACACCGATGCGGTGATCATGATCGGAGAGATCGGCGGCCCCGACGAGGCCGATGCGGCGCGCTGGTGCAAGGAGCACATGAAGAAGCCGATCGTCGGCTTCATCGCCGGTGTGACGGCGCCTCCCGGCAAGCGCATGGGCCATGCCGGCGCGCTGATCTCGGGCGGCGCCGACACGGCGGACGCCAAGCTCGCGATCATGGAAGAGTGCGGCTTCACGGTCACACGCGATCCATCGGAAATGGGCAAGCTGCTCAAGGGATTGATCTGAGTCGGCGGGTCGGACGAGGCCGCCTTGCGGCCTCGTCGCAACGCGACGCGGCGGGTGCGTAGTTCCACGAAGCGGTCACCGCGGGGCGTCGCCTAGACTCGTACCAACGCGGCCCGCACGGGCCACAACGCGAAGGCATCTTCCATGGAGCAGTTCCTGACGCCCGACTTCTGGGTGGCAGTCGGCCAGATCATCCTGATCGACATCGTGCTCGGGGGCGACAACGCCGTCGTCATTGCACTGGCCTGCCGCAAGCTACCGCCGGCGCAGCGCACGCAGGGCATCCTGTGGGGGACGGCCGGCGCGATCGTACTGCGCGTCATCCTGATCTTCTTTGCGCTGACGCTGCTGGCGATCCCCTACCTGAAGATCGTCGGCGCGGTGTTGCTGCTGTGGATCGGCGTCAAGCTGCTGCTGCCCGAACACGAAGACGAACACGGCAGCATTCAGGCGAGCGACAAGCTCTGGGCGGCGGTGAAGACCGTCATCGTGGCCGATTTCGTGATGAGCCTGGACAACGTCATCGCCATCGCGGGCGCCGCGGAAGCGGCCGGCGGCGATCACAAGATGCCGCTCGTGGTGTTCGGCCTGCTGGTCAGCATCCCGATCATCGTGTGGGGCAGCCAGCTCGTGATCAAGCTGATGGACCGCTACCCGTTCATCATCACCGGCGGCGGCATGCTGCTCGGCTGGATCGCCGGCACCATGGCCGTCACCGACCCGGCGGTCACCGGCTGGATGCCGCTCGCTGCGCCGGCCAAGGCAGGCGCCGCGCCCGAGGTCGCGGCGATGGTGCGCTATGGCGCCGGCGCGGCGGGCGCGCTGTTCGTGCTGGCGGTTGGGAAATGGGCCGCTTCACGACGCCGAGAAACGGGTATCGTCACCTGAGTCTCGCCGTCCGGCGGGTTCCAGGCCACGAGGAGCTTGCCGGTGCCATCGCTGATCGCCGACCACGCCGAAGCCGCCGCTGCCGCGGCCTTCGTGCTGTTGCTGTGCGGTTTGTACGTCGCGGCAATCCTGCCTCGGATGCCTCATCGCACAGGTCTGCTCGTTTCGGCCGCGTCGACCGTGGCGCTGGGCACGGTCGCGGCGGTGGCCGAGCCGGTCATCGCGTGGCCGGCGCTGTTGGGCGCCGTGGCGATCGTGTTCGCGCAGGCGGGCTGGAGCCGCGCCGCCCTGCGGCAGCCGCAGGCGCGAACGGCGGCGCCGCAACCGATGGCAGCCGGCACCGCCGCCAAGCCTGCCGCGCCAGCGGCGCGTGCGGCCGCACCCTCCGCCCCGGCGCTCGAGCACAAGCGCCTCGGCCGCTATCAGATCGACCGCCAGCTGGGCCGCGGCGCCATGGGAGCGATCTATCTTGGCCACGACCCCCAGATCGGCCGCCAGGTGGCGATCAAGACGATGGCCTTGTCGGCCGAGTTCGACGGCGCCGAGCTGACCGAGGCGCGCGCCCGCTTCTTCCGCGAGGCGGAAACGGCGGGGCGCCTTCAGCACCGCGACATCGTGACCATCTTCGACGCCGGCGAGGACCAGGGCCTCGCCTACATCGCGATGGAGTACCTCAAGGGCCACGACCTGCAGCGCTACACCGCCGCGCCCCACCTCCTGCCGGTGCCGACGGTGCTGCGCATCGTCGCGCGCGTGGCCGAGGCGCTTGCCTACGCGCACAGCCAGGGCGTGGTGCACCGCGACATCAAGCCCGCCAACGTGATGGTCGATCCGGGCGACGAGAGCGTGAAGGTGACCGACTTCGGCATCGCCCGCATCACCGACTCCAGCCGCACGCGAACGGGGATGGTGCTGGGCACGCCCTCGTACATGTCGCCCGAGCAGATGGCAGGGCGCCGCGTGGACGGGCGCTCGGACCTCTATTCGCTCGGCGTGATGCTGTTCCAGCTGCTCACCGGGCGCTTGCCGCACCAGACCGATTCGATGGCCAAGCTGATGTACCAGATCGCCAACGACCCCGCGCCAGACGTGCGCAGCCTGCGGCCCGAGTTGCCCGAGGCGCTGGCCAATGCGGTGGCGCTCGCGTTGGAGAAGCGCCCCGAAGTGCGTTATGCCGACGGCCGGCAGATGGCGTCCGATCTGCGCACCATCGAAGCGGCGCTCGGACCGGCGGCGGGCCGCGCCACGCCGCCCGTTGACGCGCCACCCCCCGAATCTGATGGGTTCGCGGCCACTGTGAGGTTTTCGCGCGACGATCCAAGGCACAATTCCCCGCTTTGATTGCAGGCGCTCTTCGCCCCCGATGCCGGACATTTCACTGCCGCCTGAACCGCCGCCACACGTCACCATGAGTTTCGAGTTCTTCAGCGCCACCGACACTGGCCGTGCTCGCAACAACAACGAGGACTCGGTGGCCGTGGACGAGGCCTCGGCGCTGATCGTGCTGGCCGACGGCATGGGCGGCTACAACGCGGGTGAAGTCGCCAGCGGCATGGCCACCGCATTCATCAAGACCGAGCTCGGCCGCTGGCTGCAGGAAGCCTCGGCGAACGCCTCCGATACCGACGTGCGCCGTGCGATGGACATCTGCGTCGACAACGCCAACCGCGCGATCTTCAACGCCGCCAACTCGAACCCGCAGTACGCCGGCATGGGCACGACGCTGGTGGTTGGCGTGTTTCGCGACGGCCGGCTGCTGATGGGCCACGTCGGCGACTCGCGCGGCTACCGGCTGCGCGCCGGCCGGCTGCAGCAGATCACGCACGACCACTCGCTGCTGCAGGAACAGATCGACGCCGGCCTCATCACCGCCGAGCAGGCGGCGTTCTCGGCCAACAAGAACCTGGTGACCCGCGCCGTCGGCGTCGAGGACACGGTACTGCTTGAAACGCATCTTCACGACTTGATGCCGGGCGACCTCTACCTGCTGTGCTCCGACGGCCTGTCGGACATGCTCGACGACGAAAGCATCTCCCAGCTGTTGCTGGGCCACGACTCCCTGGAGGAGGCCGGGGGGGCCTTGATCGACGCCGCCAACGATGCCGGCGGGAAAGATAATATTTCGGTGATACTCGCAAGAGTGCGCGGCACCAGCGGTCCGACGCGCTCGTGGTGGCCCTTCAGGCGATAGGGGCGCGCCACGACCACGAGCGAAGGGCCGCCGCCGACAGCCAAGGCCGGGTGGCACGACACAGACAGACAAAGAGGCACGAGGTCAAAGCATGGGCAAACTGGTCGTATCGCTGGATGGCGTGGTGATCAAGGAAGTGCAGATCACGAAGGACAAGACGACCCTCGGCCGGCGCCCCTACAACGACATCGTGATCGACAACCTGGCAGTGAGCGGCGAGCACGCCGTGCTGCAAATGGTCGGCGCCGACGTCTTCATCGAAGACCTCAACAGCACCAACGGCACCTACATCAACGGCAAGGCCGTCAAGAAGCAGCTGCTGACGCACAACGACACGGTCGAGATCGGCAAGTACAAGATCAAGTACCTGGTCGAGGACGGCACCGACTACGAAAAGACGATGATCATGAAGCCGGGCACGCAGCCGAACGCGCCGCCTTCGGCGCCGGCGTACGCACCGACCGGCGGCTACGGCAGCAATTCCGGCTTCGGCACGCTCGGCTCATCGGTGGTGCCGGCGTCGATCCGCGTGCTCAACGGCGCCGCGGCTGGACGCGAGGTCAACCTCACCAAGGTCGTCACGACCGTCGGCAAGCCCGGCGTGCAGGTGGCGTCCATCACCAAGCGGCCGGGCGGCTATGTGTTCGCCCACGTCGAAGGGGCGGCCCGCCCGACCGTCAATGGCCACCCGCTGACCGGCGAGACGGTGCAGCTGAAGA
>CAJPFZ010000221.1 GCA_905339355.1 Burkholderiaceae bacterium | reverse complement strand
ACCTTGGTCTGCCGCGGCGTGAAACCTTCCGGCAAAGGCAAACCGCCGCGCACGGTTTCCACGTTGCCAAGCGAGAGCGACACGGGCTGCAGCGTGACGCTGGTCTGCGGCCCGCGCGCCGGCGTGCCCGCCACCACGAGCTGCATCACGCCGGGCAGCGGCTTGCCGCCCGTGCGCTCGCGCGACAGCACGACCTCGTAGAGCAGCTGTCCTTCCTCGGCGCTGAAGCGCGCCGCACGCACCTGCACCGCGCCGCCGCGCGGGTCGGGCGGCAGCACCGCTGCCAGCGCAGAAACATCGGCGCGCAGGTGCTCGACGGCCTGGCGGCTGGCGGCGAGACCGTCGGCGAGGGTCTTCTTCTCGGCCAGCGCCGCGTCCAACTGCCCCGAGACGTTGCCGAGTTCCGCGGCGAGCCGCTCGCGCTCGCTGTCGGCACGCTCGAACGCGCTGCGCAGCGCCGCTCCCTCGGCCGCAGACAGGCGCGGCGGAAGGTAACGTTCTTGCACGAAAACGACGCCGCCGACGCCCAGCGCGGCGCCGCCCAGCAGCAGCACGAGCCAGCGCGGCACGCCGCGGCGCTTGCGGCGCCCGCCGTAGGGGTCGAATACAACGGGTTTGTGTGTTCCGAACATTCAGTGGGCCAGGTTTCGATGGGGTTGCAACTGTGAGCGACAGCGTAACCCGCTGCCGCCCGCGTGCTGCAACACGATGTCGCAGGCATGGGCAAGCGGCTTGCCGGCATGCTGGGATCCGCCGGGGCCCGGTAGCATGATCCCATGGCCATGGAAAAGCTCGAGCAGCTGCACGCCGCCTACCAGCGCGACGAGGTGATCCTCTTCGTCGGCGCCGGGGTCTCGTTCTCGCTCGGCCTGCCGCCGTGGGGCGCGCTGATCGACCACATGGCGAAGCAGCTCGGCATCGAACCGGCGGCGTTTCGCGGCTACGGCAGCCACCTGACCCTGGCGGAGTACTTCCGCCTGCAGCACGGCAGCATCGGCCCGCTGCGAAGCTGGATGGACCGCGAATGGCACGGCAGCAGCATCAGCGTGCAGGGCTCGCGCGTTCACGAGCTGATCGTCAAGGGGCGCTTTCGCATCGTCTACACGACCAACTACGACCGCTGGCTGGAGGCCGCCTACGAACACCATCAGGCGCCCTACGTGAAGATCGTCAGCGTGGCCGACCTGGCGCGCATTCGCCCCGACGTCACGCAGATCATCAAGTTCCACGGCGACTTCGAGAACGACGCGTCGATCGTGCTCGACGAGAGCAGCTATTTCCATCGGCTGGACTTCGAGTCGCCGCTGGACATCAAGCTGCGGGCCGACGTGCTGGGCCGCTCGGTGCTGTTCATCGGCTACAGCCTCACCGACATCAACATCCGCTACCTGTTCTTCAAGCTGTCGCGGCTGTGGAAGGCCTCCATGCCCGGTGTGCAGCAGCCGCGTTCCTACATCTTCTCGCCGGTGCGCAACCAGGTGCAGGAGGCCGTGCTCGCGCAATGGGGCATCGAGATGATCCCGCTGGAACGCGACGATCCGTCGCAGGCGCTGACCGAGTTCCTGGAGGCGGTGGTCGGCAGCGGTTGACCCACCGACAGGAACGACGATTGCCGGGACCGTGAGCGATCCGGCTGCGACCGAAAGGGGCCACGATGATCGACACCATTGAACTCGAAATCCCGCCGCACGGCCTGGCGGGCATGCTGGGACTGGGCGAGCGCCAGCAAGGCTTGGTGATCTTCGCGCATGGCAGCGGCAGCGGCCGCCTGAGCCCGCGCAACCAGCACGTGGCCGCGGCCTTGCGCGCGGCCGGGTTCGCCACCTTGCTGCTCGACCTGCTGCTGCCGAACGAGGAGCACGACCGCGCCAAGGTGTTCGACATCGAGCTGCTGGCCGAGCGCCTGGGCGACGCCACCGACTGGGCGCATCTGCACACCGACACCGCCTTGCTGCCGGTGGGCTACTTCGGTGCCAGCACCGGCGCCGGCGCGGCGCTGGTTGCGGCGAGCGATCCGAAGAACCGCGTCGGCGCCGTGGTGTCGCGCGGCGGCCGGCCCGACCTCGCCGGCGAGGCGCTCGAGGCGGTGACCGCCCCGACCCTGCTGATCGTCGGGTCGCTCGACACGCAGGTCATCGCGCTGAACCAGCAGGCGATGAAACGCATGCACGGGGAGAAGCTGCTGTCGATCGTGCCCGGCGCGACGCACCTGTTCGAGGAGCCGGGGACGCTCGACCAGGTGGTCGTGCTGGCGACGTCGTGGTTCCGGCAGCACCTGAGCGCCTCGGCGGCGTCCCGGGCATGACACTGCCGTTGCCTGCCGCCGTCCTGCTTGCCGCACTGCTGGCGGGCTGCGCCGCGCCCGGCGTGGGCATTGCCCCAGGCAGCCCGGTCGGCGAGGTGACCCAGCGCATGGGCGCTCCCACCGGCGAATACGCCTTGCCCGGCGGCGGTCGCCGCCTCGAATACGCCAGCGGACCCTTCGGCCGGCGCACCCAGATGTTCGACTTCGATGCGGCCGGGCAGCTCGTGCGCGCCGAGCAGGTGCTGACCGAAGCGAACTTCAACGCCATCCGCGCCGGCATGAACTCCGGCGAGGTGCTCACGCGCATCGGCAAGCCGGCCAAGGTGTGGGCCATACCGCGGCAGCGCCAGACGGTCTGGTCGTACCGCTACGAGTCGCCGTTCTGCCAGTGGTTCATGGTCGGGCTGGACCCGCAAGGCGTGGTGATGGACACCTCGTACGGTCCCGACCCGCTCTGCGACGACGATGACTTCTTCGACCGGTTCAGGATGAGGCTGCGGTGAGCGGCTTCATGCGCCGTGCTTGTAGCCTGACTCCCGCTGGCTGCGCACAGCCAGCAGGAAGACCGTGTCCAACTCCGGAACGAAGCGATACAGGGCGACGTAGCCGCGCGAGCCGCGACCGATCACCAGCTCGCGCTGGCCATCTTTGACCGGCCGACCGATGAGCGGGCTGGTGGCCAGCAGCTGAACGGCTTGCAGGATGTCCGCGATGCGCCCAGGCGCCGAACTCGCGTCGAATTGCGCGATGTGATCGAAGATGCGGTCGAAGTCGTCGAGTACCTCGGGTGCCGATTCGATGAGCGCCACAGGCGGCTCTCAGCGCGTGGGCTTGCGGGGCTTGGGCCGGGCCGGACTTCCGCCGCGCGCCTTTGCGCCCAGGAAGCTTCTCATCTCGTCCCAGGGTACCGTCTTGCCGCTGGCGAGGAGCTTGGCCCAGCGTTCGTCGGCAATGCGGTGGAAGTCCTCGTTCAGTTCGGCCTGTTCAACCGTCTGCGCGATGGCGTCGATGATGAATCCGTGGGGCGTCTTGCCGGCGCGCTGCGCTGCGGCTGCCACGCGAGCCTTCAACTCGCCGTCGATGCGGATCGTCGTCGTGGACATGAATCGCATTCCTCGTCTTGGGAATGAGCACTGTAGCACTTTCGTGCTACTTCGCGGCGAATCAACGTGTTCGGCGCCGCCGGACCGCCTCGGCCAGCCCGTGCAGCACCGGCACCGTCTGCGCGAAGCCGATGCACGCGTCGGTGATCGACACGCCGAGTTTGAGCGGCACGCCCGGCACCAGGTCCTGGCGTCCTTCTTCGAGGTGGCTTTCGATCATCACGCCGGTGATGCGGCGTTCGCCGCCCGCGATCTGCCGCGCCACGTCCTGCGCGACCTCGATCTGCCGGCGGTGCTGCTTGCTGCTGTTGCCGTGCGACACGTCGACCATCACCTGCTCGCGCAGCCCGGCGCTGCGCAGCGTGTCGCAGGTGGCGGCCACGTGGGCGGCGTCGTAGTTGGGCGACTTGCCGCCGCGCAGGATCAGGTGGCAATCGTCGTTGCCGCGCGTCTCGAAGATCGCCGCCATGCCCATCTTCGTCATGCCCATGAAGGCGTGCGGCGCGCGTGCGGCGAGGATGGCGTCGGCGGCCACCTTGACGCTGCCGTCGGTGCCGTTCTTGAAGCCGACCGGGCAGCTCAGCCCGGAGGCGAGCTGGCGATGACTCTGGCTCTCTGTCGTGCGTGCGCCGATCGCCGCCCAGCCGATCAGGTCGGCGATGTACTGCGGGCTCAGCAGGTCGAGGAACTCGGTGCCGGTGGGCAGGCCGAGCGTGGTCAGCTCGAGCAGCAGCCGGCGCGCCCGCTCCAGCCCTTCGTTGATGGCGAAGCTGCCGTCCAGGTGCGGGTCGTTGATGTAGCCCTTCCAGCCCACCGTCGTGCGCGGCTTCTCGAAATAGGCGCGCATGACGATCAGCAGATCCTCTCCCAGCTCGTCGGCCACCGCCTTCAGCCGGTGGCCGTATTCGAGCGCCTGATCGTGATCGTGGATCTAACACGGCCCGACGACGACGATCAGCCGGTCGTCGCGCCCGTGCAGCACGCTGGAAATCGCGGCGCGGCTCGCCTCCACCAGCGACAGCGTGTCGTCGCGCACGGGCACACGCTCTTGCAGCAGCGCCGGCGTGATCAGCGGGCGCACGGCGCCGATGCGCACGTCGTCGATGCGCGTGGTGTCGAGCGTGGAGTCGCGGGTGCCGATTTCGCGGTCGTGGCGGTGATCGTCGGGGGCGTTCATACTGGTGCGTCGCAAGCGGGAGCGTGCGATTCTCGTACATTGCCCCGCCGGGTTTTGTGATCTGCGTCGCGTATTGCATCGATGGACACTCTCGAGCCCCAGGCTTTCAGCATCGGCGTCGGCGAGGCGGCCAGCGTCTCTGCCCTGCTGCTCGCCCCGCCCCAGGCCCGGGCATGCCTCGTTCTCGCGCATGGCGCCGGCGCCGGCATGACCCATTCGTTCATGGAAGCGGTGGCCCGGGGCCTGGCCGATCGCGGCATCGCGACGCTGCGCTACCAATTCCCCTACATGGAGCGCGGCTCGAAGCGGCCCGACGTGCCGGCGCTGGCGCACGCCACCGTGCGCGCTGCCGTCGCCGAGGCGGCGCAGCGCCTGCCCGGTCTGCCGCTGCTGGCCGGCGGCAAGTCGTTCGGCGGGCGCATGACCTCGCAGGCGCAGGCCGCCTCGGCGCTGCCCGGCGTGCGCGGCATCGTGTTCCTCGGCTTCCCGCTGCACCCGGCCGGCAAGCCGGCGACGGAGCGCGCGGCCCACCTCGCCGACGTGCGGCTGCCGATGTTCTTCGCCCAAGGCACCCGTGACGAACTGGCCGACGAACAACTCGTGCGCTCGTTGATCGGGCAACTGGCCGCGCGCGCCACGCTTGCCATGATCGACCAGGCCGATCACTCCTTCCACGTGCCGGCTAAGAGCGGCCGCAAGGACGCCGAGGTGCTGAACGCGATGCTCGACGCGGTGGCGGCATGGATCGTTCGCGTGATCGGGTGACGCGCTCGAGCATGGCCGCACGCTCCGCCCCCGAACCGCTCAAGCGCTACAAGGCCAAGCGCAACTTCGCCGTCACGCCCGAGCCCGACGCGGTCGCGGCGGAGCCGTCGCAGGCGCTTTCGTTCGTGATCCAGAAGCACTGGGCCTCGCGGCTGCACTACGACTTCCGGCTCGAACTCGACGGCGTGCTGTTGAGCTGGGCGGTTCCGAAGGGGCCCAGCTTCGACCCGGCCGAAAA